>CANQYB010000001.1 GCA_947627975.1 uncultured Bacilli bacterium
GTTGGTGAAGTGGTTGAACACACATGCCTTTCACGCATGCATTCATGGGTTCAAATCCCGTACGGGTCACCAATTTTGAATATTTCAGTCATAATAATGGCTGTTTTTATTTGGAGGCAGTATGAACATAGATAATTTGAATTTAATAATTAAATTTGTTGAGTATGTTAAATCATCTTATTTAATTAATTCAAAAAAAGATATTTTAAAATATTTATATAAATTAAAAGATCACATTGAAATGATAATTTCTAATCTAGAAAACGAAAAAATTAAAACAAAAAAATAATTAGTTTTAATGTTAAGACAAATTAAAACTAAAAAATATTATTTAATCTAATCAAGTTTGAAATTTAAATATTTTTTTGTATTGAAGTTCAGAATCTTTAATAAATTTTATACTTTTTAAATGTTTTTTCATAGTTTAAATTTTGACCTTAATAAAAAATGTAGACAATTTTTATGTCTACATTTATTTTGGAACTACATTTTACCTAATTATTTATTTTGTAATTGATTAAGTAAATCTATTTTAAACATTTCTTTAGAAGCATTATTTTTAGAAATCATAATACCTTTATAAGTAGTTAATTCTGCTCTATGTCCTTCAATTAAAATATCTTCTGGTGTAATAGTATCAAGCATAACTACGTTTTCTTTTTCATAAACAATATATTTTAATTTTACCTCACCATGTATTTGCGAAAATATTTTTTCACTTGGCAATTTAAGTTCGTACTTTTTTATACCATTTTTCTTATTTTGTGAAATAAGCTCACCTATAAAATTACCATTTCTTAGTTCTGGATAATAATTAAAATTTAATTTTTTAAATGCAAGTCTATTGTATTTTTTTAATGCTCTTTCTAATTTTCTAAACTCATTTTCGTTTACATAATCTAAAATAAACCCAATCTTATTCATAATCAAAACCCCCATTTTTCCCTGAATATATTTATATTATAACATATTTAGAGAAATAAGTCAAATATCTAAAAAACCATAGACATTTTTCTTATGTACATTGATAATATCATATTTTTTTTTACTTGTCAACTTTTTTATAATAAAAATAAACTAATAAAATAGTCTATTTCTCATATATTAAAACTAATTTTTTACTTTTAAATTCACAATTGTTGCTCCTTCATTAAAAATATCAATATGATAACTTAAAACATTTTTATTTTGCTTTAATATTTCATATGTTTTATTTTTAATTAATCCTCTTCCCTTCCCATGAATTATTATAATATATTCATTTTGTAATTTAATATTATCATTTATAAAATCATTTATAATAAACTTTAAAGTAGAAGTTATTTCTCCATGTAAATCTAATTTAGGATACATTTTTATAAATGGGTTTATTGTTTTTTTAATTTCTTTTTTCTGTTTCATCTACAACCTGTTTATTATTTTGACTACTATTTAAATTACTTGAATTTTTTTGAGAAGACAAAATTATTTTTTGTATTTCTGCTTTAGTTGGAAAAGAATTACTACCAAATCTAGTTGTTGATAGTGAGGAAACTATATTACCAAAATTAATTGCTTCTTCTAATGTTTTATTTAAACCTATGTAATAACTAAATGCAGCTACAAAAACATCATGTGAAAAAATAGAAGAAATTGTATTTACTTTTAATTTAGGCATAATTTTAACTTGATTATTTAAATTATATAATATTCCTTTATTATTTAAAGTAATTATTATTTGTGCTTTAAAAGAATCCTTTAAAAATTGATATATTTTTATAAATGAAGAATTATCATTATAATCAAATTTTAAATTACTAAATTTTTCAGCTAAATCCTGATTTATTATAATGTAATTAAAATATTTTGAAATTTTTGTTAAATTTTCATAATTTTCATTTATACTAAGAATTTTTATTGCACTGCCAAATTGATTAAAAGCAAAAGTAGATGCATTTATATCACTTCCATCAGTCAGTATTATCGTAGGATTTTGAGTAAATTTTGGATTTTTTATATTTAAATCTTTACCAATAAATTTTATTGTATTCCAAGTATTATTTTTAATATTTATATAATTATGACGAATTAAAGTATCATCTTCATAATTAATTTCTACACATTCAGTATTAATTCCACTATTTTTTAAATTAACTAAGATGTTTTTACCATATGTATCATTACCAATAACAGTAGCTAAATTTACCTCTGCTTCTAAATTATGTAATATTTTAGTAGCAATTAATGAAAAGCCTCCCAATGCTTTTTCATAATTACTAATATTTATATTTAAACCCGATTCTATATTTTTTTCTAGGGGAATATTTATATCAAAAAAACATTTACCTATAATTAAAAATTTCATTTATATCCTCTTTTCTATTCTTTATTTTTTGAATCAATCATAATTGTAACTGGTCCATCATTATTTATTATAACGTTCATATTAGCTTTAAAAATACCAGTTTTTACTACAACATATTTTTTTAACCTATCTATAAACTCTTGATATAGTAAATAAGCTTCATCTTCAGGCTTTGCTTTTTTATAACTAGGTCGATTTCCTTTTTTACAAGAAGCAAGTAAGGTAAATTGTGAAACTACTAATATTTCTCCCTTAAAATCTAAAATATTTATATTCATTTTACCATTATTATCATCAAAAATTCTTAAATTAATTATCTTATTTATTAAATAATCAATATCATTATAATTATCATCTTGAGCTATACCTAAAAGTATAACCATTCCTTTTTCAATTTCCGAGATAATTTTATTATTAATTTTTACTTTACTATTTTTACTTCTTTGAATTAAAACTTTCATATTATATTCTTTCTACATTCGTTATTGATGAAATTTTTTTAAATTCTTTTAATAATTTTTCATATTCATTTAAATTTTTAATTTTAATTACCAAATTATAATTATATACACTATCTATTTTATATTTTTCAAATGAAATTATATTTATTTTAAGTAAAGAGAAAATTTTAATAATATCAAAAAGTATATCTTTTAAAGAATTAGTAGTAATGGATATTTTAGTTAAATATTCATTATTGTTGGAGTTATTCCAAGATACATTGATAAGTCTTTCTTTAACATCTTTTATATTTATACAATTTTTTTTATGAACAGTTATGCCTGTACCCTTTGTTACATAACCAATTATTTCATCACCATTAACTGGCATACAACATTTAGCTAAATTTACTTTAATATTTCCAGTTCCTTCGACTAAAATATCACTATTGTAATTTTTATTTTCTTTTTTTACTCTTGGTAATATTTTATCTATTAAAACATCTTTTTTCATATTATCATCATTAATTAATGAAACAATATAAGACGCAGTATATCTAATAGATCCAATTCCAAAATATATTTCATTGACATCTTTTAACTTCAAAGTATTTAATATTTTATTTAAATTTTCATTATTATTAAATTCAGCAAAAGAAATTTTTTGCTTGCGTAATTCTTTTTCAAGTAAAATTTTACCTTTTTCCTCATAATTAACTTTTTCTTGTTTAGAAAAATAAGCTTTAATTTTATTTCTAGCTTGAGAAGTTTTTACAATATTTAACCACTCAATAGAAGGTGACTGATTTTTATTTGTTTGAATTTTTACGATATCGCCATCTTTTAATTCATGGTTTAATGTAACTAATTTATCATTAACAATTGCTCCAACAGTCGTATTTCCAACCTCTGAATGAATACGATAGGCAAAATCAATTGGCGAAGCTTTGTCTGGTAATTCGACTACATCCCCTTTAGGAGTAAAACAATATATTAAATTACTTAAAAATTCTTGATTAATTGCATCATTTAAATTTATATCATCTTCTTCTTTATTTTCTTCTATAATGTTTCTAAACATTTCTAATTTTTGTTCCATAATATTTTGAATTTTAGCACTACCATGTTCTTTATAAGACCAATGAGAAGCAATACCATGTTCAGCAATTTCATTCATTTCATGTGTCCTAAGTTGAATTTCAAAAATGTAACCATCTACACCAAAAATAGTAGTATGAATAGATTGATACATATTTTCCTTAGGCATAGATATATAATCTTTAAATCTTTTAGGAAGAGGCCTAAACTTAGAATGAATAAGTCCAACTGCTAAGTAACAATCACTTTCCTTTTCTAAAATTAATCTTAGTGCTAATATGTCATATATATCTTTAAATTGATGTCCATTTTGCATTTTATTATAAATACTGTGAATACTTTTTACTCTTCCTTTAATTTCAAATTTTATATCATTTTCTAAGAGTAATTCACAAATATTTTCTTTCATATTTTGCAAAACTTCATCTAGTTCCTCTTTAGATGAGGCAAGTTCTTCTTTTATTTCTTCATATATATCTGGTTTTAAATATTTTAAACACAAATCTTCTAGTTCACTTTTTATACTATTAATACCAAGACGATGAGCAATAGGTATTAAAACATTCATAGTCTCATTTGCTTTTTGTTTTTGTTCATCGGGACTTAATGCCCAAATAGTTCGCATATTATGTAATCTATCTGCTAACTTTATAAATAATACTCTTACATCTTCAGATAAACCAATTACGATTTTTCTTAAATATGTACTTGAGCTTTCTTTTTCGTCATTTAATTTTAATTTATTTATTTTACTGACAATATTTACAATATTAGCAATATCATTACCAAATTCTTCAGATAATTCCTCATAAGTAGTATTTCCATGATTTATAGTCTCATGAAGTAAAGCTGCACATATAGTAATGTAATCGACATTAATATCTAAAAGGATTTTTGCAACTGAAAGTGGATGAGTAATATATGGCTCATTAGTTCTACGCATTTTATTTTTATGTTTTTTCATCGCAAATTTATAAGCTTTATCAATTAATTTAATTTCCTCTTCTTTGTATGTACTATCTATTATACTTTTTATATCATCATAATTAATCATATTTTTATTCATTTTTTGCTCCTTATAATATATCATTATCTGATATAATTGTTCTATGCAGTTTAGAAATTTCTTTTTTTACATAACTATCAAAAAAATCATTATCAGTATTTAAAATATCATCTGCCATTTCATCCAAAGATAAATTAGTCTTATACTGCCATTTATTTAATTTTAAGGCATTCCAAATATCTTCTTCTAAAATATAATTTAAGCCAGTTCTTCTTATTTCACTCTTTTTAGTTTTAATAGCTGGTAATAATTTGTTATATAATTCTTCTTCTGTATTAAATTTTATATTCATATTTCTTCACCATCACTATAATAATAATATCACAAAAAAAGCGATTATGCTACTTCATAAACGCTAACTTTTTTCTTGTTTTTTCCCATTCTTTCAAATTTTACTTGACCATTAATAAGTGCAAATAAAGTATGATCTTTTCCCATGCCACAATTTTTTCCAGGATAAATTTTTGTTCCTCGTTGACGATAAATTATACTTCCCGCATTTATAATTTGACCATCTGCTACCTTTGCACCAAGTCTTCTACCTCTTGAATCTCTATTATTTTGAGTAGAAGATTGACCTTTCTTATGGGCAAATAATTGAATATTTAAAGAAATTAATTTCATTTTTTCACTCCTTTATTTTAATATTTTTAGGATACTCATTCGATAATTCTTTAAAATGTTCAATCATGTTCATTAAAATATTTTGAGTAATTTTATCTTCACAAATAGAATCTATTTCTATAAATCCATCTTGTTTTTTATATTTTAATGAATTTTCATTAATACGTAATGATGCATTAATTGAACAAATAGCAATCGATGAGACAGAAGAACATACAATATCTTTATTACAAACATCGTAATTAGCATGTCCTTTTATAATAACTTTTTTTAATAATCCATTTTTAATATTATAATTTACTTTTATCATAAAATATCCTATTTAACAGTAATTTTATTTACTATTAATTTAGTATAAGGTTGTCTATGCCCTTGTTTATTACGATATTTCTTTTTAGGTCTATATTTAAATACTATAATTTTTTTATTCTTACCATGTTTTTCTACAGTACATTCAATACTAGCACCCTTAACTGTTGGTGTTCCAGCAATACCATCAACATATAATACTTCATCAAATATTACTTTTTCTTTTGGTTCTTTATTTAATTTTTCAACATAAATAACATCACCTTCAGAAACATAATATTGTTTCCCACCTGTTTGAAATATAGCTTTCATAATTTTCCCTCCTTTATAAGACTCGCCTTTAAGGTACAAATTGTTTAATAAACCTTTTTAGTGCGGTATTAAAGAAAGCATTTCCTTCTTTTAAACACATAATTAATTTTATCAAAAAAGATTATTTTTGTCAAACAACTTATTTAATAATGTTTTTTCGGAAATCATTTTACTATTTTTTAAAAAATAATTTTTTTTATTTTTATGCATTTTTTTTATATTTTGTCCAATAATAATTTTATTTTTTTTAAAATTAAAATCATATAAATATCTCTCTAATAAAAATAAATTATAAGTATTTTTAACAGTATTTAAATAATTTAATAATTTATATATTAAAAATACACATATAATATAATTATCAAAATGTTTTATATAATTAAAAATTATAAAAGTTATCAAGAAAATAATTGATAAAAAAACACTTATATAAATAGATAAATAATAATTATTATATCTTTCAATAATAGATTCTAGTAAAAAAAAACCATCTAAAGGATATATTGGTAAAATATTAAATAAAAATATAGAAATATTATAATTTTTAAATATTAAATAGTAATTCATATTTATATATCCAAGTTTATAAATATAAGTAACTAAAATAAAAAAAATTAATTGCATTATAAACCCAGAAATAGAAATAATTGTTTCATGGTATAATGGAGAATTTATTTTTTTTAAAATATTAACTTTACCTCCAAATGGCAAAAATTCAATATTTATAATTTTATATTTAAAAAATTTAATAGCAATAATATGACCTAGTTCGTGAAAAATAATTATTAATCCTAATATAAATACATAATTAAACATTCCACAAAAAAATGAAGATAATAATATAAAATATGTAATATAGTTAACTTTGATTTTTTTCAAGATATTCATCTAAACTAATATATTTCCCATCTTTTTGTAGTACTATATAGGCTTTTTTACCATTTACTTGACCTATTAAACTCTTTTTTTCTATATAATCATACATTTTTAAATTAGTAGAAGCAAGATTACAATACCAAATATCCACTCCATCCATTCCCTGAACAATTATACATTTATTATAGTTTTCTTTATTGCCACTATAAACTACTATTCCACTTTGTAATGATGGCATCAAATAAGACTCATCAACGGTTAACTTATATCCATCATGAAATTTTTCTTTTGATTTATAGGAAATTTCTTCATCAAAAACTGACTGGACTTTAGCAGAAGTATCTTTTTTCATAAATAAAATATCACCTATATATTTTTTATAAAGTGAATTAACTTGATTAAAAGATAAAGATTTTTTAAATATGACATTTTTATATTTTAATAGACTTTTATCACTTTGATTTATGAAAATTATACTAATTAATAAAAATATAATACTTAACAATACTTTTGTAAAAATTTTAGCTACAATATTTTTTTCCTTTTTTTTTGCTTTCATATAATCACCTAAAAAATATTATGCATAAAAAAAATATATATAACAAAAAAAACTAATTTTTAAAATTAGTTTTATAGCCAAAATATAATTAACAATATAAATCCAAGCATAATTGCTAAAACATCAATAATGATTCTTAATTTACGTTTTTTTTCAAAACTTATCTTTTTATTCATTATTATTTTCCATTAACTTGGTTCATTACCTCAGATGCAAAATCATCATTTCTTTTTTCCATTCCTTCACCAACTTCATAGCGAATCATAGAAATAAGTTTACCATCATTATTTTTAATATATGTATCAATATCTAATGAAGAATCTTTAATAAATTCTTGTTTTTCAAGACAAACTTCTTTATAGAATTTTTTAATTCTTCCTTCAACCATTTTAATTGCAATATTTTCCGGTTTTCCCTCATTCATAGCATTTGTCTTTTGAACTTCTTTTTCATGTGCTAAAACATCTTCTGGAACATCAGTAGTAAAAACATATTGTGGTTTCATAGCTGCAGCTTGCATAGCAACATCTTTAGCAACTTGAACATTTCCTCCTTCAAGTTTAACTAAAACTGCAATTTTACCACCCATATGTAAATAGCTACCAAATGTTTCATTATTACTTTTAGTCACAATTTCACATCTTCTAAAAGAAATTTTTTCACCAATTTTAGCAGTTGCTTCGGCAATTAAATCACTAACACTATTTCCATCAGCAGTTACAACATTAACTGCATCTTCAAAATTTTTAGAATCACTATTTAAAATAGCATTTCCAATTTTAGAAATTAAATCTTTAAATTCTTGATTTTTACTAACAAAATCTGTTTCCGCATTAATTTCTAATATAACTGCCTTATCATCATTTATAAAAACATCAGCAAGTCCTTCAGCAGCAATTCTACTAGCTTTTTTAGCTACTTTATTTAATCCATTTTCACGTAAATAATCCATAGCTTTATCAATATCACCATTAACTTCTGTTAATGCTTTTTTGCATTCCATCATTCCTGCACCAGATTTTTCTCTTAATTCTTTTACTAAACTTGCACTAATCATATAATGCCTCCTTATTTACTTAAATTTTCAATTAAATCTGCTTTTTTCATTGTTGAATAACCTTTTATTTTTCTTTCTTTTGCTAAAGCTTTAAGTTCAGTTAATGTTTTAGAATTTAAATTATCATTTTTAGATATTTCTTCAGTTTTTATATTAGAATTTTCTTTTATTTCAGTATTTTTAACTTCTTCTTTTAATACTTTATTTTCATCTTGTTTTTCTATAACAACTTCTTTTTTAGAACCTTTTTTCTTATCATCTTCAGTAATATAATCAACAATTTCTAATCCTTTAGCCTCACAAATTGCATTATTAAGTACTCCAAGAATAACTTTTACACTTCTTACAGCATCATCATTTCCAGGAATAACATAATCAACATCATCAGGATCACAATTAGTGTCAACAATTCCAAAAACAGGAATATTTAATTTTCTTGCTTCTCTTATTGCACTATATTCTTTTTTTGGATCTACAATTATCATAGCATTTGGTAATTTATCCATGTTTCTAATACCACTTAATAATTTATTTAATTTGGCATATTCTTTTTTTAATCCAATAACTTCCTTTTTAGGAAGCATTTCAAATACCCCATCTTTATCCATTTTTTCTATTTCTTCAAGTCTTTTAACTCTTTTTCTTATTGTTCTAAAATTAGTTAATGTTCCTCCAAGCCATCTTTCAGTTACATAAAAACTTTTACTTCTTTCTGCTTCATCTTTTGATGCCTCTTGAGCTTGTTTTTTTGTACCAACAAATAAGAAATTTCCTCCATTATTTGCTATTTCCTTGATAACTTGATATGCATTTTCAATACATTTTTCAGTTTTATCAAGATCAATAATATAAATATCATCTCTAGTTGTATAAATATATTGTTTCATTTTAGGATTCCATCTTTTTGTTTGATGTCCAAAATGAACTCCAGCTTCAAGTAAATAACTCATTGAAACTACTGCCATTTAAAATCATTCTCCTTTCGTTTTTTACCCAAATATTTCTAAATATTATCACCTAATGGCACTAGATAATAAAATCCATATTTGTACTTATTTGATTTTATTTAAAAATCTCTTTAATTTTATCAAAAAAAATAAACAATAACAAGTATTTTTGTTGCAAAATAAAAAATAGTAATAATATTTACTATTTTTTATTATTTATAAATAAAGCTATATATTTTATTGCAACTACTAAATAATATGCAAGAAAATTATATATTAGTAACCAAAGATAAATAATTTTTAAATTATTATATAAAAAATAATATTCAAATGGAAGAATTAATACAAAAATAAAAATAATATAAAAAAATTTAGGATTATCAATATTATTAAAACTCTTAGAAGTATTTTTATTATCATTTAAAAAATTAACATATAAATATAATATTATTGTAAAAAAAAGTAGAATATTGACAATACTATTATTAAATAATGAAAAGATTATATACAAAATTAATAATATTATTGATGGTATATTAAAATACTTTTTATAATTTTTAATTAACCATTTCTTATAATTATTAACTTTTTTTATTTTTATTTTCATAGCATTACTACATATACTTAAAAAATAAATTAGCCACAGAAAAAAAGTTATATATATTATTAATTTGTTCATTTAAATTACTCCTTAGTATTAAAATTATAACATAATTTTATTCAATATTTAATTTTCCTTTATATTTTTTATTATAATTTGATATTAAAGAATCAAATAAATATTCATTATAATTTTTTTTATTTATTTTTATATTTACATCTTTTATATCATAGTGATCTAAAATAAAAAAAATTCTACTTTGCAAAATATTTATATTATCCAAAGTAATATCATTTTCTAAATTAACAAATAAAGTCCTATTGTTATAATAAATATCCATTATATCACCCAATAAGAATTTATCATTTTTATAAATTAAAGTAAATAGAATCGACAAATGTTATCAAATTACTCTTTGAAATTGAAAATAGTACCACAAATTTCGACATCTTCTCCTCTTTTTGCTCCTAATTCTTCTAATTTTTCTTCTACTCCCATTTTACGAAGAATACTAGCAAAACGATCAATAGATTCTTGTTCGTTAAATTTAGTTTTTGCATATAATTTTTCAATTTTTTCACCAGTTATTTTCCAAGTATTATTTTCATGAGTTATTATAAATGGCTCTTCTTCTTTAAATTTATAAATTACTTCATCATCAAAATCTTTTTTTTCCAAAATGTCTTCAGACTTTGTATTTTCTAAAATTTCAGCAATATTTTCCATTAAAGAATCTACACCTTTATTATATAATGAACTAATTTCAAATACCAAAACATCTGGAAACTCTTTTTTAAAATTATCTAAGTTGGATTTAAAATTTTTTAAATCCATTTTATTTGCCACAACTATTTGTTTTTTATTTTTAAGATTTTTTGAATACAAGGCAAGTTCATTATTTATTGTTTTATAATCATCAATTGGATTTCTTCCATCACTTGCTCCCATATCTATGACATGAACTAATAATTTGCATCTGGCCGTATGACGTAAAAATTTATCACCTAATCCTAATCCCTTAGATGCACCTTCTATTAGTCCTGGAAGATCAGCCATAATAAATTTTTTTCTTTTTTTTGTTGTAACTAAACCTAAATTGGGAGAAAGGGTTGTAAAATGATATGAAGCTATTTTTGGTTTAGCTGCACTAACTAAAGATAATAATGTTGATTTTCCAACTGATGGTAACCCAATTATCCCTACATCAGCTAATAACTTTAGTTCGCATTTTATATATTTAACTTCCCCTTTATCACCATATTCAGAAATTCTAGGAGCAGTATCTTTATGAGTAGCAAAATGTTTATTTCCATATCCCCCTTTTCCACCTTTAGCAATTACATATTCTTGTTTATCATTAACTAAATCAACAATAACTTTATTTGTATCATTATCAGTAACTACAGTACCTGGAGGAACTTTAATAATAATATCAGAGGCATTTTTTCCTACTTTATTTCCTCCTTTACCATTTTCACCCTTTTTACCTTTAATTATTTTTTGATATTTTAAATCTATAAGTGTTTTTAAATTTCTATCAACTTGAAAAATTATACTACTTCCTTTTCCACCATCGCCACCATCTGGACCGCCCATAGGAACAAATTTTTCTCTTCTAAATGAAGTACAACCATCTCCTCCATCACCGGCAATAAGTTTTATATTTATTTCATCTATAAACACAAGTATCATTCCTTTAATTTATTTGTATTTATTATACAATATTTTGAATATATTTTAAAGAGGTACTATGAAAAAAAATATATTTATAAAATCAACATTAATTTTATTAGTTGGAAGTATGATAACTAGAATTTTAGGATTTGTTATTAAAATAGTATATACAAGATTACTTGATGCAAATTCATTAAATTTATACATGTTAGTTCTTCCCACGTATTCATTATTTGTAACAATAGCCTCTTTTGGTCTTCCCCTTGCTGTATCTAAAATTATTTCTGAAGAATCTAAAAGAGGTATAAAAATATTTACATCTTTATTTCCATTTATTATTATTGCTAATACAATTTTAATTATTATAATTATTTTAATATCGCCCTTTATTTCTTCAACTTTACTTCATTCTAATAATACAAAATTACTTATAATTTGTATGTCTTTTGTACTCCCCTTTATTTCTATTTCCAGTTTAATTAGAGGTTATTTTTTTGGAAAGCAAAAAATGTTTCCTCATACACTATCCAATATTATAGAACAAATTGTAAGACTCTTATTAATAATAATTATAATTCCTCCCCTTACTAAAATAAATTACACTTATGCAGTTATGGGATTAATTTTATTAAATATAATATCAGAAGTTACATCAATAATAATTTTTACTTTATTTTTACCAAAAAGTTTTAAAATTACAAAAAAAGATTTAAAGCCAGATTTAGCTACAGTTAAAGACGTTGTTAAAATTTCATTGCCGACAATTTCTTCAAGAATTGTTGGAAATATTGGCTATTTTTTTGAACCAGTAATAATTACAAATTTATTAATATTAAGTGGCTATAGTAAACAATTTATTTTATCTGAATATGCAACTTATAACGCCTATTCACTTTCTCTTTTACTTATTCCTTCCTTTTTTATCGCCTCAATTTCTACATCTTTAGTACCAGAAATTGCAAAATATTATTTCAATAAAAATAAAAAAATGGTAAAAAGAAGAATTATTCAAGGATGTATATATTCATTTTTAATTGGTTTAGTTTTTAATGTATTTGTTTTTATGTTTGCCAAAAAAATATTACTAATTTTATATGGTACAACCAAGGGGATTAACTATTTTAAAATTTTATCACCATTTTTTTTAATATTTTATCTTGAAGGGCCATTAATGTCTGGATTACAAGCAATGAATAAAGCATCAAAATCTTTTAAAATAACTAGTTTAGGTATAGTAATAAAATTAATATTTTTAGCAATTTTTTCATTAGTTCATATTGGTTTGTATGGCCTAGTAATATCCGAAATTGTAAATATAATTTTTGTTGTTGGTTATAGCTTTATGGAAATAAAAAAATTGCTTAAATAATCAATTTATGAATTTTTCTTATAAGTTATCTGATATTGACCATATGGAGTTGTTGTAGTTGGAGGTACTATATTAAAACTACCCATAAAAGTAGTTGACATTTCTTTAACCGAAGAATAACCACCACTATTAAATCCTCCTTGAACACGATATTTACAATCATCTAAAGTTGGACAATACCATTCATCATCTAAATATTCCCAATGTAAAATTGTTTTTGAAGACGTATCATTATCTCCTGTCATTGTAATTTTTCCAAATGGAATACCATTCTCATTTTTATATTCAGATATTATTTTGCCACTATTACCTGTATCAATAATAAGAAATCTTCTTATTAATCCTCCTTGTGAATGGGCTCTTACAATTTTTATAGTATATGTTTTAATTAATGTTCCATCTTGAGCATAAAGGTTCATTGTTTTATTATTATCGCCAACTACTAATGAAGAAAAAGAAGATGGTACTAATTTTCCAGAAGAAGATGGAGTAACATTAAAAGTTACTGAAGTAGTTGTATTTGAAACATATAATGAATAAGAAGTTACAGTAGAACGAAAACTTGGAGATAAGTAATACTGTCCAGAAACACTTAAATTGGAAATAGAAGTACTAGAATTCAAAGTAGAAAATTCAATTGACTTTTGAGTTTGAAGGGGAGTATATTGATAACCTGAATCAATACCTAAACCTATACTAGAATCACTTGAATTAAAAAAATTAGTATTTGCTGATACAAGACGCACTTTAATTGATCCTAAAGGAGCAATAATTCCAGAAGGAGCAGCATGTGAAGTATCAGGAATTTTATAATATATGGCTGATGATGAGGTATAATGTAAATTATAAGAAAAATAATATCCAGTATTATTTTTAATAGTTACATCTTTTTGCTGACCATTAGTATTTGAAACTATAGATGATGTAAAAGTAATATTAGGAGTAGCAGCAGTTGTTGATGTTACAGTTTTATCTCCAGATTCACTAATAAAAAAAGAATAAGTAATAAAAATAGCAAACATTAAAATAATTAAAATAACACAAGAAAAAATAAAAGTATTTTTTGCTTTTTCTTCTGGGCTTATATATTTTTTTAGTTCAACTTTAACATTATTCTTAGCCATACATTCACCTTTTATTATTTATATCTTTATCTTATATTCCTATATTAGTATAACATATTAATAAATTATTTAAAATAAAAATTGCTTAATTTAAGCAACTTTTATTATTTTTACATCAAATGAACCATTAGGTGAAGTTACTGATACTATATCACCAGCTTTTTTACCTATAACAGCCTTTCCAATTGGTGATTCATTAGAAATTTTATTATTCATAGGATCTGATTCCATTGAACCTACTATTTTATATTCTTCTTCTTCATTATCATCAATATAAGAAATAGTAACAACAGAACCAATATTTATCATATCTTTATCTTTGTTATCTATAATTTTGGCATTTTCCAACATAAATTCCAGTTCTTTAATTTTACCTTCTAATTCAGCTTGAGCATTTCGAGCAGCATCATAATCAGCATTTTCAGATAAATCTCCTTGAGCTCTCGCTTCTTTTAATGCAGAAATAATTTCTGGTCTCTTATTTAATTTTAAATCATTTAATTCATTTTCCAGTTCTAAAAAACCATCTGCAGTCATTAAACATTCTTTTTTAGTTTTCATAATCATCATCCTTTAAAATATTTCCATAAAAGAATACTACATTTATTTTAATTTGTCAAATACTTTAATACGCATCATATCAAATTTATGAACTTCTACATCACAAGGTATTTTTACTATCATTTGAGGATGATTAGCAGCTTTTAATTTTTTGTCATCTTCATCCCATATTTTTTTAATTTTTAAATCAAAAGTTTCTGTTTTTGGTCCAAAAATTTGAACTATATCACCTATTTTAAAGAAATTTCTTTGTTCTAATGTAATAATCTTTTTTTTATTATCATAATTTTTTATTAATCCTAAAAAATCTTGATTTGAAAGTTCGTCTCTATCTTGATAATATTGTTCAGAATAATTTGGTAATTTATCAAAAAATTGAGGTGTACTTTCTCTATTTGCACATCTATTTAAAATATTTATGGCATAATTAATATATTCATCATTTAAAGAATTATTTACAACTTTTTTCATAATATTTTTATATATTAATGTTACAGTTGCAATGTAATAAATAGAACGCATTCTCCCTTCAATTTTAAAAGATTCAACATTCATATTCATCAATTCTTTAATATACCTTACCATATTTAAATCTTTTGGCATTATAGAAAATTTATGCTTTTTATTAATATCAAATAGCCAACGGCACACTTGGGCACAGCCCCCTCTATTAGAATCTCTTAAAGTACAGTAATTTGATAAAACGCATTGCCCTGAATATGATACGCACATAGCCCCATGAATAAATACTTCAATAGACATGCCAGTAGATACTAATGATTCAATTGTTTTTTTTGAACACTCTCTTGCAGCAACAATTCTTTTAACTCCTAATTTTTTCCAAAATAAAGCATGATCTTTATTTGTTACACTCATTTGTGTTGATAAACACAAATCTAAATTTAAATGATTTTCCTTTACTAACTTTAAAACGACAATATCACTAAATATTATTCCATCAACTTTAATTTTTTCCAAAAATTGTAAATATTTTTTAAGTCCCTTTAAATTTTCTTCATGAAAAACTATATTAACAGTGATATAAATTTTTTTAGAATAACTATGAACATATTTAGTAGCATATTCTATTTCTTCTAATGTAAAATTAGTTGCATTGGCTCTTAATGAAAATTCTTTTCCTCCTAAATAAACTGCATCTGCTCCATATAATATAGCAATTTTTAATTTTTCTAAAGATCCTGCAGGAACTAGTAATTCATAATTCACATAATCACCTCTTAACTTTATAAATTGTTTTTTTATTTAAAAAACCACTATTTGATAGAGGGATTCTTATTTTTTTATTATTTTTAATTGCTTTAATTAAATTAACTATAATTTCTTTGGAAATTAAAGTAGTATTAATAAAATAAAATAATACATTACTATCTATATCTAAAAGTTTAGTTCCATTATAAATTTTTTCAGTCAAAAAAATAGTAGCATTTTCCTCTTCTTTCACCATAAAAGATTGATTACTTATATTGTCTTTAATAATAATTAAATTATTTAATGATTCATTATAATAATCATTATAATTAGTTATTAAATTTCTTTTTGAATAACTAACTTGATTATGAGAAAGTATTTCTAATATAATTGGTTTTTTTAAATTAGAAACAATTTTTTTACATTCTAAAAAAGTTAACTCGTTTGCTAAAATGTAGCTATTAAAACCTAAATCTAAAAAAGCATTTATACTTTCATGATTAGTTCCAAAATGTCTTAAATTTAAAATTATATTTTTATTTTTTGTTTTTAAAAAATCATATATACCTAAATCAGAAATAATAAATCCTTTAATATTTTTAGGTACTTTTTTCAACTCTTTTTTTAAATCTTCAAGCATTTTAGTTGATAAAATTTTATTAATAACAATAAAGACATTATCAATATTGATTATGTCTTTTAATGTATAGCTTTTTTCATAAAATACAGAAAAATTTTTTAAATAAATAGCAAAATTTTTAATTCCTAATTTTTCATATTCTTTTATATCTTCTAAATTATTAATTAAAATTAATATTTTATTTAGCATTATTATCACGGAAACTTATAGCAAGTCCATCTCCTATATCTAAAAATTTTGTTGTAAATTCTTCATTAGTTTCTAAAAATTCTTTATAACTATTTAACTTGTTTACTATACCCTTTAAGCCTTTTGTAGTTGCTTGCTTTTTACCATTTGCAAAACCATGAAAATTAATATTATCAGTTATTATACTTCCATTAGGTTTTAAAAAATATTTAAATTTTTCAAAAAATTTAATATATTGTCCTTTAGCAGCATCAATAAATATCATGTCATATGAAACATTTGACAAATTAACATCCAATGCATCCTGATAAACTACTTCAATTTTATCTTCAAAATTACATTTTTTAACATTTTTTAAACATTCCATATAACGTGATTCATCTTTTTCAATTGTAGTTACTTTAACATCTAAAGCAGTTGATGCCATTAATATTGCAGAATAACCAATAGCAGAACCTATTTCTAATATATTTTTTATATTATTCATCTTTATAAATTTCATAATAAATGCTATTGAATCTTTTTCAATAATTGGAACATTATTAGCAGCAGCATATCTTTCCATTTCTAATATAATATCTTTCATTTTAATTTCCTTCCTTATTTTTTAATGAATTTATTATTTTTAAATGTTCACTATAAGTTTTAGCATAATATATTTTTCCATCTTTACCAGCATAAAAATAAAGATAATCATTAATATTAGGATTAATTACAGCATCTAATGAAGATGATGAAACATTACATACTGGTCCAATTGGAAGTCCTAATTTTGAAGATGCTCGAGTATTATAGGCGTTAACTTCGTTAAATTCAGCAACAGTAAGTGATTCAGATAATTTTTTTTGAGCTCCATAATATGTAGTAATATCACTACCTAAATTCATATTATTATTTAATCTATTATAAAATACGCCAGCTATTTCTTTTCTAGATTTATTATCATTTCCCTCAAGTTCTACAATTGAGGCTAAAGTTACTAATTCATGGATATTATAATTTGATTTTGTATAATCAAATTCTTTCAAATGCTTATCAAAATTGTTAAGCATTACATCAATAATTTCTTCTACAGTAGCATTTTTTTTAAATGTATAAGTATCAGGATATAAATAACCTTCTAATGGATAATATATATCATCATTCAATATTTTATCATCTAAAAAAGAATATTTATTAATTAATGAATTAAGATAATTTTTATTATTTAATTTATTTATTATATCATCATAATTATAAGAAAAGGCATTAGCAATTGATCGAGCATAAGTAGTTAAACTTTTTCCCTCAACAAAAGTAAGAGTAACACCTTTATTTTCCTCATTTTTGCCAGTTGATATATTATATATTATATCCCTTGTTGACATAGAATTTGAAAGTTTGTAAGTCCCATCCATTAAAACTATATTTTTATTTAAATATAAATATAAATATGTTGCATACTTACTTTTAATTAAATTTTCCTTTTTTAAATTATTAACAATTGTTATTTTACTACTGCCATTATCTACCTTAAATAAAATTTCTTTTTTATTTTTATTTACTGGCTCTAGTAAAATAACAAAACAAATTATTCCTATAATTAATACTATAAATACAATAGAAATAATAACAATTAATAATTTTACCCATCTTTTAAGTTTTTTATTATTTTCCACTAGAATTTTCTTGCAAAGAAGAAAGTAAATCTTCTACTACTTTCCACTCTTCTTCTGTTTCTATAGGTTTTAAAGTTTTATCTTTTCCAGATGGGTCATAAATTGATGCATAAACTTTTATATTTTCAGCATCATCATATGTATTATCAGTATATACTATATAATTTTTTTTAGTTTCTTTTGAATCAAAAGTAAATAAAACGTTGCATTCAATTTTTTCATTTTTTTCATTTTCAATAACAAACGAGTTTTTACTTTCCTCCATTTTTTTCCCTCCTCAAATAGGTATCTAAAATAATTGATGCAGCTAAAGCATCAATTTTCTTTTTTCGCTTTTTTCGAGTAACATCTGCACTTATCATTAAATTTTCTGCTTCTTTTGTAGACAATCTCTCATCCACTAAAATAACTTTAATTTTTAACTTTTTTTCTAAAATATCATAAAATTTTAATGTTTCCTCAGCTCTTTTTCCTACTGTATTATTCATATTTTTGGGAAATCCTAAAACAAGAGTAGAAATTTGATAATTACTAATAATTTCTTCTAGCTTTATAATAAGTTCATCATAGTTATTATAAAATATTGTTTCTAATGATGTAGAAATTGTATTAGTTTTATCAGAAATTGCTACCCCCAAAGTTTTAGTTCCTAAATCAAGTCCTAAATATCTCATTTTTTATTTTCTAAATAAAACTCAAGTAAAATTTGAATAATTTCAGTACGATCTAAATCTATTATTTTATTTCTGGCATTTTTATATGAAGAAATATATCCTGGATCACCACTTATTAAATAACCAACTAATTGATTTACAGGATTATAACCTCTTTCACTTAACGCCTCAAATACTTCATTTAAAGTTTTTGCAACTAATTCATTTTTAATAATAGAAACATCAAAAAGTGTTGTTTTATCCATTATATCACCTCTTAATACATAAACATTGTAACATTAAATAGATATTTTAACAAGTAAATAAACTTATGTATTATTTAATTTACAAAAATAAACATAGTATATGATAGGAGTGATATAATTGTTAAAATTTATTAAAGAACAAATATATATCATTAAGAAAAATGATCCGTCAATAAAAAAAACCATTGAAATATTTCTTCATCCAAGTTTTAGAGCCTTATTTTATTATAAAATATCCCATAAATTATATAAATTAAAATTATACTTTTTAGCAAGATTGATTTCTATGCGAGCAAAAATTACTACAGGTATTGAAATACATCCAGGAGCTACAATTGGCAAAAATTTTTTCTGTGATCATGGTAGTGGCGTAGTAATTGGCGAAACAGCTGTAATAAAAGACAATGTCATTATTTTTCAAGGAGTAACACTTGGAGCATTAAAAATTCAAAATGGAAAAAGACATCCAACAATTGAGGATAATGTAATAATTGGATCAAATGCTTTGATACTAGGAAATATCACAATTGGCAAAAATTCTAAAATATCTGCTGGCAATATTATAACTAAAGATATACTTCCTAATTCAAAGATAATAAAAAAAGATTAAAATTTTAACTATTCATAGTACATTTTAATCTTCTAATTACTTTTTTTTCAATTCTTGATATATATGATTGGCTGATACCAAGAATTTCAGCCACTTCTTTCTGTGTATATTCTTTTGTATTATTTAAACCATATCTTAAAACCATAATTTGTTTTTCTCGTTTATTTAATTGATTAATTTCCTTTTCAAGTTCATCTTTATTCATCTTATTTTCAAATTCTTTAATAACAATATCGCAATCAGTTCCAAGAATATCTTCAAGATGTAATTCATTTCCCTCAGCATCATAATTTAATGCATCTTCAAAACTTATTTCTGCTTTTTTATTTTTATTTTTTCTTAAAAACATTAAAATTTCATTTGCAATACAACGGGAAGCATAAGTTGCTAATTTAATGTTTTTATCAATTTTATACGTATTAATACCCTTTATAAGTCCAATTGACCCAATACTAACTAAATCCTCAATATCATAACCAGTATTTTCATATTTTTTAGCTAAAAATACTACTAATCTTAAATTATGTTCAATTAATTTATTTTTTGCATCTTCATCTCCATTAAACGATTTTTTTAAATATTCTAACTCTTCCTCTTTTTTCAAAGGTGGTGGCAACATATTAGCACTACCTACATAATAAATTCTATTTTTCCTTAACTTTTTTAAAAATAAATAATTTTTTATTTTTTTTAATATCATTTTTCTTCTCCTCCCAAATTTTTTTATTTAATATAAGTGAAACATTTTCTATAAAAAAATCACTTTCACTAATACCCACTAATAAATTAGTAAAAACTCCTACATTTTTTATTATTAATTTATTTATAGTAAAACATTTTAATAAACTTGTATGATTTAAAGATGAATACGGAACATAAATAATATTTTTTGGAATATAATCATTTAAATATTTTTTAGAAATTAAAATAATAGGTTTTTTAAAATATGGATCTATTAATTTATTACCAGTATCTAAAAAAGCATTTAATTTTAAAATTTTATTATTTTTTAATATCAAATCAACTTTATAGATATCATAATAATTTTCTTTATATTTTTTTATATTCTTTATATAAATATATAAACTTATAGGAGAAATTATTAATAAAATAATAAAATTTATATTAAATTTATCATAATAAAATATTAATCCTTCATTTTTATAACTAAATGTAATGGATAAAAAATATAAAAATCCTCCTAAAATAATACTTACTAAATATAAAGTTTTAAATGCTTTAAAAAAATCTTTTAAATTAAAAGAAATAAGTATCATAATAATACTAATTAAAACTTTGACCATAAATAATTCTAAACTATTTAACTTAATAAATAAAAACAATATAGAAAAAGATCCAACAAAAGCTGATAATAAAAGATATTTAAATTTTATATTTTTTTTTAAAATAATTGCTGTTGATAGCATAAGTAAAAAATCAAAAGAAAAATTTAGAAAAAAAACTAAATCAACATAAACAATCATAAGTATCACCATATTTAATATAAAATATAATAAAAAATAATTTTGTCAAAAAAAATACAAATTTTAAAATTTGTATTTTTTTATTGTAAAGCATTATAATTTTTTAATACTTCAGCCTCAGATAATGCTCTACTATATACTTTTACATTGGATATTATTCCATTAAAATATTCATTGCTACACTTAGATCCATCAGGATTACATCCTAAAGCTAAATTAGTTTTATTCCCTGGTTTTCCAATTTTTGTTAATGTGTCCGAAACGTGAATAGTTGTAGCTTGAACATTTCCATCTATATATAATTTAATATCCTTTCCATCATATGTTGTTACTACATGATATTTAGTTTCTGTAGCTAAATTTGATGCACTATTAAAACTACGATATGATCCTACATAAATAAACGGACCAACTTGTTGCTTATAAAATCTTATAGAATATCCTCCTGATTGCAAATTAGCAATAGGACACATATAAGTTGATGAAAAATTCTTAATAATAATTTCTGTTTCCAAAGTTACATAATCATAATTAAGTTCACCTATTATTACACCATCATTTGTTCCATCAAATGAAAGTCCTTCACTTGTTTTTGTTGCACCTTCTACTTTTCCATTATGTCTATTTCCTGATTTGTCTATTAATGTATCACTTGCATTTTCTAAACTTCTTTTATTATATAATAGTTCTAATCCTTCTCTTACTATACTTTTGTCTTTTTCTTCATAGCTTCCACTTTCTTTTATTCCTATTGTTCCCTCGATTGTTAATCCTTGATTATAATCTTGATTTTCTTTTGTTTCTTTTAATTGAAAAGTTATTTTATATGTTTGAATTTCTTTACTTTTTATTGTTTGTCCTTTTATTATTCCTAAATTTTCTCCTGCTTCTGGTACTTTACTTTCAGGAAGGCCTTTACATCCACTTGTACATGTTATTGTGTATACTAACTCATCTTTTAATATTTCATTATCAAGTTTTAACCACACTAAATCATATGTCACATCTACACTTCCAGTATTTTCTACTGTTACTTCTTTTGTCTTACTCCATCCAGGACTTATTTCTGTAGCGTTAAATGAAGGTGTTTTATCTGAAAAACTTAAAGATAATGTTCCTGTTTTAGTTACTACATTTTCTGAATTTGTATTTCCATTTATTGTTGCACTAAAGTAGGCATAAGAACTTCCGACTATTAAAATACTTATTAAACACATTGTAATTATTAATATTATATATTTTTTCTTCATTTTTTATTCCTTCTTATCTTTTTCATTTTAAATATTAAGTTTAATATTAAAATGTTTATAAGCTTTTTCTGTTGCTATTCGTCCTCTTTGTGTCCTTTTTATAAAACCTTCTTGCATCAAAAATGGTTCAATAATATCCTCTAAAGTAGATACTTCTTCGCCAATTGATGAAGCAAGAGTTTCAACTCCAACAGGTCCACCATTAAACTTATTAATTAGACTTAGTAAATAATCTTGATCATTATTATCTAGTCCATAATCATCTACTTTTAATTTTTTTAATGATTCTTCAGCAGTTATTTTATCTATAGTTTCTTTTTCTAAAACTAAAGCAAAATCTCTAACTCTTTTAAATAATCTATTAGCAATTCTTGGAGTTCTCCTACTTCGAGAAGCAATTACATGTGCAGCATCCTCAGTAATAGGAAAATCTAATACTCTAGAGGTTCTTTTTACAATATCAATTAATTCTGAAGTTTTATAATATTCAAGTTTAGATACAATTCCAAATCTATCTCTTAAAGGTGATGAAATATCTCCAGCTTTAGTAGTTGCTCCAACTAAAGTAAATGGTGGTAAATCAATTTTTATATTTCTACTTGAGCCATCATTGCCAATAACTATATCAAGTTCAAAATCTTCCATAGCTGGATAAAGAATTTCCTCAATATATTTGGGCATTCGATGAATTTCATCAATAAATAAAACATCTCCAGGCTCTAAGGTAGATAAAATGGCCGCTAAATCACCACTTTTTTCTATAGATGGACCACTTGCAGTTTTTAAATTTGTCCCAAGTTCATTAGCAATAATATGTGCTAATGTTGTTTTACCAAGACCTGGAGGTCCATATAATAATACATGATCTAATACTTCATTTCTGATTTTGCATGCTTTTATAAATACATCAATATTTTCTTTTATTTCTTTTTGGCCAATATACTCATTTAAATACTGAGGACGAATAAGTTCATCTTTATCATCATTATTTATAATTTTTTCATTAAGTATATCTTTATCCATATAAAGTCCTCCTTATTTTAATAAATATTTTAATGCTATTTTAATTTGATTTTCAATTTTTTCTTCATTTTTAATATTTGGTAAAACTTTTTTTATATCATTAGATTTATAACCTAAATTTTCCAATGCAGATATTAATTCTTTGTAATCATTTTGAATTTGACTATCTTCTTTTTTGACTAATTTACCTTTTAAATCTAATATAATTTGTCTAGCTAGTTTTTCTCCAACTTTAGGTATTTTTTTTAAATATAATATATTTTCTCTTTCTATTGCATCTTTAATGCCAGAAACACTTCCACTTCCCAAAATAATCATTGCAACTTTTGGTCCTAATCCTTTAACATTTATAAACTTTAAAAATAATTCTTTTTCTTCTTTATCTTTAAACCCATATAAAGTAAATTCATCTTCTCTAATATGACAATAAATATAAATTTTTATATCATTTTGCTCATTATAATAATAAGGATTAGAAACTAAAATTTCATAACCAATATTATTATTTTCAACTACAATATAATTTGGTGTTACATTCGTAACAGTGCCTTTAATATAATTAAACATCTTATCACCTAAATTAATATTATCATATAAATGTTTTATTATTCAATATTAAATCATACTTAATGATACTCTTTCATTTTCTTTGTTTATTTCTATTACTTTTACTTTAACAATATCGCCAACTTTTAATATTTCTTTAGGATCTTTAATAAAATCATTAGAAATTTTTGAAATATGAATTAATCCATCATTATGTAAACCAATATCTATAAAAGCTCCAAAATCAACAACATTTCTTACAGTACCTTGTAATATATCTCCAATATTTAAATCATTTATATTTAATATATCACTTCTTAAAATTGGTTTTTCTATTTCATCTCTTGGATCTCTATTAGGTTTTATAAGTGATTTTATAATATCTTCTAACGTATATTTGTCAATATTTAATTCTAAACTATTAATGTTTGTCGAAGTTATTATATTTATAAATTCTTTTTTGCCAATGTCATTTATATTTAAATTTAATTTTTTTAATATATCTTTTACGATACCATAATTTTCAGGATGAATTGATGTCTTATCTAAAGGATTAGAACCATCTATTATTCGCATAAATCCAATTGATTGTTCATAAATTTTAGGCGTTATGTATTTAATATTTTTAATTTCTTCTCGACTTTTTATATACTTAACTTTATTTTTATATTCCATGATTTGATTTATTACTTTTTTATTAAGACCAGAGACATAACTTAACAATGAATATGAAGCTGTATTAATATTTACACCAACTTGATTAACTACTTTACTTACAACAAAATTTAAACTCTCATCTAATTTTTTTCCTTGTATATCATGTTGATATAATCCAACACCAATATTTTTAGGATCTATTTTTACAAGTTCAGCCAAAGCATCTTGTAATCTTCTGCCAATACTAATGGCACTTCTTTTTTCTACTGTAAGATCGGGAAATTCCTTAATTGCTAATAAAGATGCAGAATATACACTAGCTCCGGCTTCTGATACAATAATATATTCTACTTTTCTTTTAACCTTCTTTATAGTATTTGCTATAAATTTTTCACTTTCTCTTGATGCTGTACCATTGCCAATAGCAATAATATCAATATTATATTTATTGATTAAATCAATAACAATTTGTTCACTTTCTAAAATTTTATTATGAGGTTCATTTGGATAAATAACTTTAATATCTAAAACATTACCAAAAGGATCTAAAACAGCTAATTTACAACCAGTTCTAAAAGCTGGATCAAACCCCATAACTACACTATTTTTTATTGGTGGAGTTAATAATAAACTTTCAACATTTTTAGAAAAATTATATATAGCAACATCAGAAGCCTTATCTTTTAAAAAAGTTCTTATTTCTCGTTCTATACTAGGAAATATCAATCTTTTGTAACTATCTTTAATAGCATCTTCTATTATCATTGATTTATTTTTATTAAGTACTTTTTCGTTTAAAAAATTCAATATTTTATTTTCATCTATTTGAATTGTTACATTAAGAATTTTTTCTTTTTCACCTCGATTAAGTGCTAAAACTCTATGAGGTTTTATAGTTTTTATTTTTTCTTCAAAATTATAATACATTTTATAAATTTGCAATTTATCAGTAGCATTTTTCTTTTTCTCAGATTTGATAATTCCCTCTTTTAAAATAGTATTACGAATATTTTTTCGATAATATGCATTATCACTAATCCACTCAGCAATAATATATTTTGCACCATTAATTGCATCTTCTATTTTCTTAATATTATTATTGAGAAATTTTTTAGCTACATTATTTATATCTTCATCTTTTTTTAAAGACATAATAATTTTTGCTAATGGTTCAAGTCCATTTTTAATTGCATCAGTTGCTTTTGTTTTTTTCTTATCTTTATATGGACGATATAAATCTTCAACTTCAACCAATTTTTTAGCATTCATAATATTATTTTTTATTTCATCAGTTAATAGTTTTTTTTCATCAATTAATCGAATAACCTCTTCTTTTCTATTAAGCAAATTAATTTGATAGGTATAAACTTCATTAATTTTTCTAATTTCTTCTTCATTTAATGAACCAGTTTTTTCTTTTCTATATCTTGCAATAAAGGGAATTGTATTTCCATTTTTAAGCAAATCTAAAACTGCTTTAACTTGATAATCTAGTATATTTAAATCTTTACAAATATTAATTATTATTTCATCCATTTTATCACCGTATTAAATTATACCATAAAAAATAAAGAATTTCTTTAAATATAATAATTATTATAAATAGCCTAGTCTAAAAAAAAATTAATACATATATTAAAAAGAGGTGTATTAATGAAAGAGTTTATAACGATTTTACCACATTCAATTCAAGCATTATTAGCAGCTATATTTACATATTTAATTACTGCTTTAGGTTCATCAGTTGTTTTTTTATTTAAAAAACCTAAAAAATTAATTTTGGATAGTATGATTTCTTTTGCAGCTGGTGTGATGATTGCCGCATCATTTTTCTCTTTAATTGAACCAGCTATTACAATGGCTAAAAATTTAAAACTTTGTGTATGGCTCACATTAGTTATTGGCGTAATTTCTGGAGGAATATTTTTATTTATTTGTGATAAAACCTTTGATCATTTTCAAAATAAATTTAGTAATAATAAAATTAAAAATAATAGCATGAAAAGAATCTGGTTATTAATTTTTTCTATTACCATTCATAACATTCCGGAAGGTTTAGCAATTGGAGTAGCATTTGGATCTTTAACCTATAATTTAAATGGAGCAACATTAGCAGCAGCATTTGCTTTAGCAATTGGTATCGGAATACAAAATTTTCCAGAAGGTAGTGCTATTTCGTTACCACTTTTAAGAGAAGGATTTTCACGAAAAAAAGCATTTTTTTGGGGACAAATTAGTGGGATTGTTGAACCAATTTCAGCATTGCTTGGAGCAATATTAATTATCAAAGTAAGATTCTTGCTACCATTTTGTTTAGCATTTGCAGGAGGTGCTATGATATATGTAGTAGTTGAAGAATTAATTCCTGAATGTCAAAAAGGTGAAAATAAAAATATCATGGCTTTTATTATTTTAATAGGTTTTTGTATAATGATGGCTTTAGATGTTGCTTTAGGATAAAAATAAGGATTTAACATAATTAAATCCTTATTTTTGTATAACAAAATTTTTTAAATATAAATTTTTTGGTTGAATTGGAAAAACTTTTTGTTTATATTCTTTTTACTTTTCTTTTATTTGATTATTTCTTAATAACTCATTTATGTATGCTATTTTTATATAATAAGTAATTAAATCATCTACTTCTTTTCAATTTTTTTCATTCCACCCATGTAAGATTGTAATACTTTTGGAATTTTTATTGACCCATCTTTTTGATAGTTATTTTCAATTAAGGCTATTAACCCTCTTGGAGATGCAAGTACTGTATTATTTAAAGTATGTACTAAATAATTTTCATTTTCGCCTTTTGCTCTAATTTTTAATCTTCTAGCTTGAGCATCTCCTAAAGTTGAACATGATCCTACTTCGAAATACTTTTGTTGTCTAGGGCTCCAAGCTTCCACATCACATGATTTAACTTTTAAATCAGCAAGATCTCCACTACAACATTCTAAAGTTCTAACAGGTATATTTAAGCTTCTAAAAAAGTCCACAGTAAATTTCCACATTTTATTATACCAATCCATTGAATCTTCAGGTTTACAAATAACAACCATTTCTTCTTTTTCAAATTGATGAACACGATACAATCCTCTTTCTTCTATTCCATGTGCTCCAACTTCTTTTCTAAAACATGGAGAATAAGAAGTTAATGTTAATGGTAATTTTTTTTCATCAATTATTTGATCTTTATATTTTCCTATCATAGAATGCTCTGATGTACCAATTAAATATAAATCTTCTCCTTCAATTTTATACATCATAGCTTCCATTTCTTCAAAACTCATTACGCCATCTACAACATCACTTCTAATCATAAATGGTGGAATACAATATGTAAAACCTTTATCTATCATAAAATCTTTAGCATATGCAAGCATGGCAGAATGAAGACGAGCAATATCACCCATTAAATAATAAAAACCATTTCCAGATGTCCTACCACTAGCATTATCTTTATCTAGTCCATCAAAAGTATCAATTATATCAGTATGATAAGGTATTTCATAATCTAAAACTTTTGGTTTTCCATATTTTTTTATTTCTACATTATCATTATCATCTTTACCTATTGGTACAGAAGGATCAATAATATTAGGTATAACTAGTAGTCTTTCTCTTAATTCTTTATTACAATTTTCCTCTCTTTTTTCTATTTCAGTAATTTTTTCATTTATTTCTATTACTAGCTTTTTTTGATTTTCTGCTTCATTTTTTTGATTTGTTTTATATAATTCACCTATTTTATCAGATAATTTGTTTCTTCTTGCTCTAAGTTCATCCCCTTGAAGTTTTAATTCACATACAAGATCATATAAATCAATTGCTTCATCTACTAGACATAGTTTATGATTTTGATATTTCTTTTTAATATTTTCCTTTACTAATTCCCTATTTTCTTTAATAAATTTAATATCTAACATATATAATCATTCTCCATTTCCTTTATTTTATTCATTATTTTTTGATAATTGGGTTGATATTTAACTCTATTTCTTTCCCTATCTTTAATTGTGGGATTATTTATTCTTTCCAAATTCATATTATGTTCTAAATCTGCTTTTTTTATATGTAAAACATTTAAATTATCACTTTGAATAAGTCTATTAATATAATCATTATACGATTCATTTTCTCTTTTAGTAATTATGCTTACTATTTGGACCACTTCTTTTGAAAATCCTAATTTAAGTAAATATTCTTCATCAACAAAATCAATATCTTCAATGACATCATGTAATAATCCTGCAATTTTTTCTAAGTCATTTATACCTTTTGATGACACAGTATACAAATGCACTAAATAACGATTTCCACCTTTATCTACTTTATTTTTAAAAAGTTCATGCACTAAAATTTCTGCTTTTTCATATTCATTTTTTTTATTTAAAATATTATTCATTACAATCACCCCTATATATTTCAAAACGATATTTTTGTTTTGTAATATTATCAGGACGTTTACTTATATCTTTTTTATCTAAAAAAGAAGATATTGGTCTTGCCCATAATTTATTATCATGTTCATATATTATCATTTCTTCTAATGTTTCAGAATTTAATGCTATATCTTTTACCTTTATTTTAAAACCTTTAAAATGTATATAGGTAGCCCCAATTATAACTTTGTCTTTCAAAAACAATCCTCCTTATAAAAAAACACCATATTTATTGCTTAAGGAGCAAATAAATGCGGTGCCATCCTTTGTTTTACTTAATTTAGATAACGGAATACTCCGGTAGTAATTAACTACTCTTGAAAGTAGATTCATAAATTTCTATTTATTAGTTTTCACCTACCACTAACTCTCTTTTAAAATAAAAATAAACTACTAATCTTTCATTAACGATTTCTATTTTTATTATAAAAAAAAATAATAATAATTGCAAGTTATTATTTTTCTATTTCAAATAAATTAGAAAAATATTTTTTTAACTTTTCATTTCCAATTCTTTTTCTATAACAATTAGCACAAAGGGGAAAATAATTTTTATCCCCTACTTTTATGTCATTATCTTTTTTTCCTTCATAATAAGTATATGATGCTTCTTTCCCACAATCATAGCAACTTGCCTTAATTATTTCAATTTCATCACTTATAGAAAGAATTTCAGGCATACATAAAAAACCTTTTAAATCACTAGTCATATTTAAACCAGCAACATAAATATTTATATCATAAATGAGTGATAAATAACTTAAAATATTAACATTACCCTTTATAAATTGTACTTCATCTATAAATATATTTTTTATAGATTCATTAATATATGGCAAAATTTCTTCAAAATTATTTATACATATAGCATTAATACCTTCTTTGTAATCTTTACTTTTTATGATTCCTAAATCTCTATCATCAATTTTAGGTTTAAAACAAATTATATGTTCCTTATTCCAAATTTTAAAATATTCTCTCAACATTGATGATGATTTTCCACTATGCATAGGTCCTGTAAATGTCTTTATCATTTTTACTCCTTTTAATTTTTAAATTGTTATTATTTCAACTTATAATCAGTATTAAGATAAAAAAATAAACTAGATTAACTAGTTAAATTTTTCAAAGTACATAATCCATCAGTAGGATCATTACCATCATTACTACCTGCATTTGTATCTACCGAAATATCATTTTTATTATTACCAGAAGCTAAATATTTATTATTACTATTTTTGATTTTTATTTCAGAAATAGTTCCATTTTCATCAAAACTTATATATCCACTATAACCACTTTTTTCATCAATATAATTATACTTTTGTAATTGGTCAAAACTAATTTTACATGAACTAGAAACATCAGAAACAGCATAAGCATTTTCAGCTGCTGATGCAATTGAAGCTACTTCATCTTTAAATGCATCTCTTCTTGCTTTATTCATTATATTTAAAACACTTGGTAGAGCAATTAAAATTAATACTGATAATATTACGATTACAGCTAGCAATTCTATTAATGTAAATCCTTTTTTATTCTTTTTTAAATCAAACATTTTAGTCCTCCTCATTATCTGTAATAATTATAACATTTAGTAATTTCATATGCAAGAAAAAAATTAAAAGATTAAATTTTTTTTAACATGATCTATTACCTCATCAACAGTCATCTTATTTTGTTCCATTGTATCACGATTTCTTAAAGTAACAGTATTTTTTTCCATTGTTTCATCGTCAATTGTTATTGCATATGGAGTTCCAATAGCATCTGCTCTTCTATATCTTTTTCCTATGGATCCTGATTCATCATAATCACACATGAAATATTTAGACAATTCTTGATAAATTTCTTTTGCTTTTTCAGAATGATATTTTTTAATTAAAGGAAATACTGAAATTTTAATTGGTGCAATAAAAGGCAAAAATTTCATAACTTCTCTTGTTGTTCCATCTTCTAATGTTTCATAATGATGACAATTAAATAAAAGAGCTAAACATGTTCTATCTAAGCCATATGTTGATTCAATAACATATGGTATAAATTTTTCATTTGTCTCAGGATCTAAATATTCCATTGACTTATTGGAAAATTCTTGATGTTTATTTAAATCATAATTTGTACGATTATGAGTTCCATTTATTTCTCCCCAGCCAAAAGGAAATTTATATTCAATATCACAAGCAGACTTGGCATAAAAAGCTAATTTTTCATGATCATGAAACCTTAAATTTTCTTCTTTTATTCCCAAATCTATAAAAAATTGTTTGCCATAATTTTTAAAATATTCATATAATTTTGTATCTTGTCCTTCTTTACAAAATGTTTGATATTCCATTTGTTCAAATTCTATTGTTCTAAATATAAAATTACCTGGAGTTATTTCATTTCGAAAAGCTTTTCCAATTTGACCAATACTAAAAGGTAATTTACATCTCATTGTTCTTTGAACATTTAAAAAATTAACATATTCCCCTTGAGCATTTTCTGGTCGTAAATAAACTATATTTTTTGAATCACTAGTTACTCCTCTAAAAGTTTGAAACATTAAATTAAATTCTCTTATATCTGTAAAATTTGTTTTTCCACATTTTGGACATTTTATATTATTTTCTTTTATATATTTACTTTTTTCTTCATTAGACATTGCATCTCCAATTGAAGAATTACTAAATTCATTAATTAAATTATCTGCACGATATCTTGTTTTACAATCTTTGCAATCTAACAGTGGATCGGAAAAAGACGATACATGTCCACTTGCTTCCCAAACTTTTGGATGCATTAAAATATCAGCGTCAAGTTCATATGAATTTTCTCTTTCTTGAATAAACCTTTTTCGCCAAGCATCTTTTATATTATTTTTTAATCTACATCCAAGTGGTCCATAATCCCATGTGTTAGCAAGACCGTCATATATTTCACTTCCTTGAAATATAAATCCATATTGTTTACAAAAATTAACCAAATCATCCATTTTAAAATCTTTCATTTTTATCCTTCTTTCTAAAAAAAATGACCCTTATTTTATTATAGGGACGAAAAATCTCCGCGGTTCCACCCTATTTACTCTAAAATAAGAATCACTTTAAAATATATAGCTCTTGGTTTTCCAACACCCGTCAACACTTATTTAATATATTATAACTTATTTATTTTAAGTTAACAATATTTTTTAAAAATTTTTTTGATTTAATATATAAACCTGTATAATCATCATACATTTCATTTAATATATTATCTATTTCCAATTTTACATTTTCAGAAATATCTAATTTAGTAATAGAATTAATATTTACATAATAATAATTTCTTATCATTTTTATTGTTTTTATATTAGTAGTAATATTTGATTTATTACAGTTTTCACAAATAAATCCACCATCAGAAACGGATATTGCTATAATATTTTCTTTATTTCCACATTTATTACAACAATCTAAATTAAGACTAATTCCTAAAAAATCTAAATATTTAATTTCAATAATATTTTTTATAATTAGAGGATCTAATCCAAAATTAATTTTATTAAGTGCAGAAATAAGCAATTCAAAAGCTAACGGACTTTGACACTGTTTTTCTACTTCAAAGGTAAGTTCAACTAAATAATTTAAATAACTAATTAATTCTAAACTATTATATATGTTTTCAAAATTATCAATAACATCAACAGTAGTTAAGGTAGAAATTTTATCTTCTTTATAATAAGTATAAAAATATCCATAAGTAAACTTATTTGTTTTACCCTTTAACGTACTTTTAATATTTTTTGATCCTCTTGCCATCAAAGATATAATTTTTCCCTCTTCTGTTAATACATTTAGTATTTGAGAAGTTTCTTTAAATGGCGTAGTTGAAACAACTATTCCTCTTATTTTTTTTATCATTATTTTCCACTTCTTTTATATTTTAAATAATATTCTATTTTACCTGTTTTTTTAAATAATTCCCAGTATTTATCTTTCATTAATTTCCTCCTCTATATATATACTGAGAATTTTTTTAATTTTTTATTCAAAATTCTTAAAACCTAAATCATTTAAATATTTATCTTTATCAAGCCAATTTTTAATCGTTTTAACATGTAATTCTAAAAAAACTTTTTTTTCTAGCATTTTTTCTATTTCTTCTCTAGCACTAATTCCAACTTCTTTTAAGCGTAAACCTCTTTTACCAATAACTATCTTTTTTATTGAATCTCTATCAACAATTATATCAACTCCACAATTTACAATGTCTTTTTTTTCTTCAAAATAAGTAGTTATACAAGTTATTTTATGAGGTAATTCTTGTTCTAAAACATTTAATAATTTTTCTCTTACAAATTCAGAAATCATAAAATTAATACTATTAGTGGTATATAAATCATCTTCAAAATATTTAATATTATCAGTTAAATATTTTTTTATAACTTCTAATAATCTTTCAATATTATCATTTTCTTTGGCACTTATAGGTACTATTTCCGAAAATGAAAATAAATTTTTATACTCATCTATTTTTAAAAGAATAACTTCTTTACTTATCTTATCAATTTTATTTATTGCAAGAATTACAGGTACTTCCGTATTTTGCAATGCATTAAGCATAAATTTATCTCCAGGACCAATTTTTTCTGATCCATCTACAACTAAAATTATTGCATCTACATCATTTAGTAATGATAAAGCTTCTTTATTTAAAATTTTTCCAAGCTTGTTTTTGGGAGATGAAATGCCAGGGGAATCTACAAATACAATTTGATAATTATCTTCATTATAAATTCCTTGAATAATATTTCTAGTAGTATTTGGTTTTGAAGATGTAATTGCTACTTTTTTTTGTAAAATAGAATCTAATAATGTACTTTTTCCTGTGTTTGCTCTTCCTACAATAGAAACAAATCCACTTTTCATAAGTTACCTCCTAATAATATATTATTATATTTTTTTTGAATTTAAAAGATTTTTCATTTAAAATAATTTTAAAAAATAAGGCAAAAATATTATTAAACCAATTATTCCACTACCAATTGAGGTAATTAATACTGCAGAAGAAGACAAGTCTTTAGCAATTTTAGCTAAAGGACAAATTTTATCAGTTACAAGATCAATTGCTGCTTCTATTGAAGAATTTATAAATTCAAAAGCAAAAACAATAGAAATTGATAAAATAATTATTATCCATTCTAAACTAGTTATAGAAAATATAAATCCCAAAATTACTACAGCTATGGCAATAAAAGTATGTATTAAAATATTTTGTTCTTGTTTATATGCACTTAATATCCCTGAAAAAGCATATTTAAAACTATTTATTAATCTTTTTATTCCATATTTTTTATGCTTATCTCTATCAAATTTTTTCATCTAACAATTTCCTTTGCAAATCAAACATTATTTTTTCATCTTCTTTATTTTCATGATTGTATCCAAGTAAATGTAAAAGACCATGAATTGCTAAAAAAGATAATTCTCTTTTTATGCTGTGACCATAATCTTTTGCTTGTCTTTCCATTTGGGGAATTGAAATATAAATATCACCAAGAACTCTTACATTTTTATTATTTATATTAGCTTCATCTTCAAAAGCAAATGAAATAACATCTGTAACTTTATCTATTTTACGATAAATTTTATTAATTTGTTTAATCTCATCATCATCTATTAAAATTATGGAAAAAATAGAATTTTTAATTTTTAAATATTCTAAACTTTTATTTATTGCCTTTTTTAAAAATATATATTTTTTTTTATTATAAGTATTTACAATATTATAATCATTCATATAATTAAACCTCTTACTAAAAAAATTAAACAAATAATTGTTTAATTTCATTATATTATAAAATAAAAATTTTTGCATTAATTTATTTTTGGGGAAATATTTTTAGTATATGTTTGTTGTTGACCAATTTTTTTATAAACTGATAAAAATACTTCAGCCTCAATTGTATTTTTATTTCTTACCTTTTTTAGTATTTTTTGTTTTTCAATGTACTCATAATCTTTTAAATTTTTAGTAAATTTATTTTTTATATTTAAATAAATCATTTTATCTTCTTCATTTTTACTTATAGTTTTTTTTATTTTTTCTTCTTTTTTTAAAATTTGAAAATAAAATTTAGTATTAAAAAAATGAAACAAATAAATATTTTTCACACTAAAATTTTTGAATTTATTTTTAAATATTATATATTCCTTATCTAAAGTTTTTAATTTTAAATTATATCTTTTTTTATTAGTTTGTTTTTTTTCAATATAATTAACAGGAATTTTGACATAGGCAGTATACCAAACTGTAGCATATACTTCTCCACTTGCACACACATCGCTTTTAACTTCTTCATCTTTTTTAATTTCTCCACTAATAATTATGTCACCTTTTTTTACATAATCATTTATATCTTTTATTTTTATTCCCTTTATAGCTCTTACATTTTTAATAAGTCCATCTTTATTTGCTACTATATTACAATATTTTTCTTTTTCTTCATTTTTTTTATTAATTATTCTTTTTTCAACATGAACTATTAATTTCATACCTTTTTTTTCAAATTCAATCCATTCTAAAGTATCTTCATGTTTATCTAAAATTTCTTTTTTAATTTTTTCTTTTATTTTATAAGATTTATTAAAAGTTAATTTTCTTATTCCATAATTATCTAATTCGTTATATAATAAATTTCTAATAAATTTATCACTTGAATATATATCTACTGATATAATTATATTTGAAAGAACAAATAATAAAATTATTCCAGCTAAAATAGTAATCAAAAACAATTTATTTTTTATAATAATTTCTTTTATTTTATAAAATCCAAGTTGTGAATCAATTTTACATTTAAATAATTTATTTATTTTCTTAAAATCACTTTTTAATATGGTTAAATATATTTTATTATTATTTATAGTTAAGTTTTGGTAATTAATATTTTTTTTTATTAAAAAATTTATAAAATATCTATAATCTTTTTCATATACAATAATTTTAACTTTAGAAATTTTTATATCATTAATTATATTTTTCATATAAGAAATTTATGTTATTAAAAATTCCTCTAATAACAAGTTCTCCTTCTTGCATATTAATAATTTTTAAATTTTCACCATTAATTTCCAAGTTAAAATTTGCAAATTTTAAAGATATTAACTTACTTGTAAAATTTAAAATGTCTTTATAATTATTAACATATATATTATTATCATAAATTGAAATAAAATAATTTTGATCATATAAAAACGTTTTTAAATTTTCAAATATATTCAAATTAATCACCTAATAATTATATGGCTTAAAAAAAATAAAAATTCTTTTATTTATGTTTCTTTATTTTTTTATTTATTTTTAATTTTGATAAATTTATTGAAGTAGATGATACATTTTCAATCATTTTATTTATAATATAATCTATTCTAAACATTTTTTCCTCTTTTCTTTTGTTAAAAATTAACATATTTTTTTACAAATATCTATAGTATCGACATAAGTTTTCATTTTTTTTGAAATTTAAAAAAAAATTTATTTTAAATTTTTTAATTATATTATATAATTAAATTGGTGATATTTGTGTTATATCCAAACAATATAAAAAAAGAATTTAAAAAAGAAATATCTCATAAAAATAGAGGAATGGATTTAGAAAAATTAATAAATGAAAGTAATAAATATTATCTTCAAAATGACATAGCTATAATTTATAAAAAGCCAACTCCAATTGGAATAACAAAAGTTATCTATCAAAATAATAAACAAATTATAAAAAATGGTTATTTTGAAAGTAAATCAACTCTTGACTATAATGGAATTTATAAAGGAAAATATATAGATTTTGATGCTAAAGTTACAATTAATAAAACATCATTTCCTTTAAATAATATCCATCCTCACCAATTTGAACATATTGAAAATATTATAAGACATGGAGGGATTTCATTTTTAATAATAAAAATGAATTTAAACTACTATTTATTAGATGGACAGAAGTTACTAGATTTTAAAAATACAACTAAAAGAAAATCTATTCCATTTGATTTCATAGAAAAAAACTGTAAAAAAATAAAAGAAGGATATAATCCTCCTTTAGATTATTTACAAGTTGTTAAGGAAAACTATTTTAAGGAGAGTGTTTAAAATGAATAAGAATAATAAAAGAAAAAAAGAAAATGTTTCTAAAACAAAAAAACAACTTAAAAATAATAAAGAAAAAAAACATATTATTTTAATAGCTATAATAAGTGTTTTAATATTATTTTTAATAATAGGTATAATTTTTGCGGTATTTATTGTATTATCAGCTCCTAAATTTTCAAAAAATGCCCTATACAACAAAGAAATGTCGATAATTTATGAATCAAAAGGTAACGAAATAGCCAGGTTAGGAACTGAAAAAAGAGAACTTGTAAATTACGAAGATTTACCTAATGTTTTAATTGATGCTATTATAGCTACTGAAGATTCAAGATTTTATCAACATAATGGATTTGATATTGCCAGATTTGTTAAAGCAGCACTTGGGCAAATATCTGGAAATTCATCTGCTGGTGGAGCTTCAACTTTAACAATGCAAGTTGTAAAAAACACTTTTACTTCTACTACTTCAAAAGGAATTGAAGGAATTGTTAGAAAATTTACTGATATTTATATGGCTATTTTTAAAGTAGAAAGTAATTATACTAAAGAAGAAATAATAGAATTTTATGTTAATGCTCCTTTTTTAGGAAATGGTGCATATGGTGTTGAACAAGCAAGTCAAACTTATTTTGGCAAAAGTGTTAGTGATCTTACATTATCAGAAGCTGCATTAATTGCTGGTATGTTTCAAGCCCCTAATACATATAATCCCTATTCAAATCCCGAAGCAGCTACTAAAAGAAGAGCAACAGTTTTAAACTTAATGTATAAACATGGTTATATTACAAAAGAACAACAAAAACTTGCAAATAGTGTTTCTATTGAAAGTTTATTACTTCCTAAGTCTGAAATTAAAAATAATAATGAATATCAAGCATTTGTGGATACAGTTGTAGAAGAAGTAATTGATAGAACTGGTAGTAATCCTTATAATGTGCCTATGCTAATATATTCAACAATGGATACTGATAAACAAATTGTTTTAAACAAAATAATGAATGGTGAATTAGTTAATTATCCAAATGATGTAGTTCAAAATGGAATTGCAATTACTTCTGTTAAAGATGGATCTATAGTTGCAATTGGAGCTGGTAGAAATCGTGTTGGCGAAAGACAATATAATTATGCTACTATGGCGTATCGAATGCCTGGTTCTGCAGCAAAACCTTTTTTTGCATATGGTCCTTTAATTGAATATAATAATGCATCTCCAGCAACTTATTTCTTTGATTTACCTTATGCCTATTCTAATGGCCAAAGTATAAAAAATGCTGAAGGTGGATTTAGAGGTATGATGAACATGCGAACTGCCCTTTCAACAAGTCGTAATATTCCAGCTATTCAAGCATTTCAACAAGTAGATAAAGAAAAAATTAAAGAATTTGTTCATAATGTTGGATTACACTATGGAGATGAATTATATGAATCAGCTGCCATAGGTGGATATACTGGTTCTTCTCCTCTTGAAATGTCTGCTGCTTATGCCACACTTGCTAGAGGTGGAATTTATATAGAACCATATTCCTACACAAAAATAATTTATCGTGAAACTAAGAAAGAAGAAGATATAAAAATAAATAAAAAACAAGCAATGAGTGATTCAACAGCATTCTTGCTTACTGATATTCTTCATTATGCAGTAACTAACAAAAATTTATATGGTAGTATAAAATCAAACGGCACCGAACTTGCAGGTAAAACTGGTACTTCAACAATTGATAGTAATGCCCGAAAAAGATACAATTTACCATCATCAGCCGTAATGGATAGTTGGGCTAACATTTACTCACAGGATTATTCAGCATCAATTTGGTATGGCTATCCTGATGCTTCTAGGGGATACTATCTTACAATTAATTCTGGTGGAAACATGAGAAAGAAAATAGCTCAAATATTAGGAAGTCAAGTTTTAAATACTGGTTCCAAATTCAATATTCCATCAAGTGTAGAAAAAGCATCATATGCCCTAAATTCAATCCCTCTTTCTAAAGGAAGTTCTGGAACAGATTGGTTTAAAAAAGGTACAGCTCCTACAGAAGTTACCAAATACGAAACTGGAGATACATTAGTACCAACAGATGTTAAAGCTACTGAGGAAAATGGCAAAATAACTATTTCTTGGTCTTCCCCTACTGCTGATCAATCTACAGATGTTAAATCCACTAAAGATTATTTTAATAAACTTTATGGAAAATTTGCTAATAGTTTCTATAATGAATATCTAAAATACGGAGGATTAACAGCTGATGGTGGTGCAAGTTATACTGTTACAGTAACAGATCCAGCTGGAACATCACAAACAGTTGGTAGTACTTCATCAACTTCTATTACTTATACTCCAACTAAAAATGGCACTTATACTTTTTCTGTTAATGGAGTTCAAGTTAATATCAAAATATCTTCTATAAAAGAAACAAAAAATTTAATTGCTAGCAGTATATCTTTTAATTCACCTTATTATGATTCAAATACCAAAACATTAACTTTACCAAGTAATTTTGATGTAACTACTCTAAATCCAATTTTTTATAATGTCGATGGCAATAAATTAAATTGTCCAAGTTATAAACAAGCTTTATCGCGTTCAGATTCTAAAATCACTTATAATTCTGGTGAAGAATGTGGTAACATAGATTTTACTTTAAATATTATATATAATAATTAAAAAAAGATACTTTTTATGTATCTTTTTTTTTTGGCTAAATAAAACCAAAATCTATATAAAACATTATATAATGTTATTTTATTTTATGAATTATTTAAAATATTTTATAATTATTAGGCCTAATATTTTTTAACTTAATTTAATTTAATTTATCTACCCATAATTTTAATGAATCTTGAGCATTTTTTAATTCATTAAATATTTCCTCATCAGATTTCTTCATTGAGTGATATTTATCTTTATAATAATTTATTTTTTTGGAAATATAGGAATTATTGTTTACAAGTTCATATTTAAACCCTTTAGGTAAAATTTTAAAATTATAGTTTTTAGCAAAAGATATATATATGTGTGTTTCCGTCTTTTCATCTTTATGATAAAAATATTTATCATCTTTTTTTATAAAATGTAAAGTTTTATCTTTTTTTGAGTTATTTAAATAATCTTGAAATTTTTCTATAGGACATTTATAAATTGGCAACATTAAGCCACTTTCATTATGACCTGCACAGGAATAATTTGTTTTATATCCTTTTTTATTAAGCGTTGCAATAACATAACTTATTTCATAATCACAGTAAATATAATTCTTTAATTCATCACTAATTTCAAAATTCTTTTTATTTATAAAAGCTATTAAAGACATATTTTAACACCTCGAAAAAATTATAACTTATTATTTATAATAATTCAAATTAATTGTAAGTTTTTATTTTATAATTCCTATTATTTAATATAATTTCAACGCTTCCATCTTCATCAGTTCGATATATTTTAGACTTTGATAGAATTTTTAAAACATTTTCATTTGGATGTCCATATTTATTATTTTTGCCAACTGAAATTAGCGAATATTTTGGATTAATAGTATTTATAAAATTTAAACTTGAAGACGTATTTGATCCATGATGACCTACTTTTAAAAAATCTATATTTGTTAAATTATATTTTTTTACTAAATCTTCTTCTTTTTTTATTCCAGCATCTCCCATAAATAAAAATTTATAATTTTCATAATTAAAATATATTACATTAGAATTATCATTTTCATTATTGTATTTTTTTGTATTTAAAAATTGAAATTTATCATATTGTTCAACATTTTTATAATAAGAAATTTTTTTGCTTTTTAATATTTTAATTAATTTTAGTTCCAAATTATTATATTCATCATTGTTAAAAATAACATTCTTAACTTTTATTTGTTTTATAAAATATTTAGCATATCCCATATGATCATAATCCCCATGAGTTAAAATAAGATAATCAATTTTATTTATTCCCTTACTTTTTAAAAAAGTTATAATATTATCTTTTAAATATTCATTATAACTACCACCTGTATCAATCATTGTGACATTTTTATTAAATTTATCTTGAATTATAAAACAATCACCTTGAGATACATCTAACATATAGACATAACTATTAAAATTTAAATAAGGAATTAATTTTATAAAACAAAACAAAAATATAATATAAATTAAAAGTTTTATTCTTTTTAAATTAATTAAATAATAAACTAAAGGATAATATATTATTAACAAAATAATATTAAATTTTGGAAAATTTAAATTTAATATTTTAATATTAGCCAAAAATAAAGATATTTTTTCTAAATTAATAATTAATATATTAAATAATTTTAGAAAAATAGGAAATACAAAACAAATTAATGATAATGGATAAATAATAATTGTAATTAATGGAACAAATAACAGATTATACATAATTGATAATAAATTAATTTCATAAAAATTTAAAATAGTTATTGGTAAACTATATAAAAATGCTACTAATGATACTTTTAATATTTTTAAAAAATATGAGCCATTTTTTAAAAAATTATAACTAATTAATAATCCCAAACTAGTAATAGTAGAATAAAAAAAGGAAATACTATAAATGTAATTATAATTTAAAAAAAACATTAAGGAAATTGCTAAAAAAAATAAATTAATAGCCTTTATAGATAGATTAAATAAATTATTAAATTTAAATAAAATAAATATAATTAACGCTCTTACTATTGAAGGAGTAAATGAAGTTAAAAAAGCATAATAAATCAAGAGTAAAATAATTATTAAATATATAATTTTTTTAGGTAATTTTATTTTATTTAGTAAAATAAATAAAATACTTGAAAACAATGTTACATGCATACCAGATATAGCAAATAAATGAGAAATACCGTTTTTTTGGTAAGATTTTAAAATATTATTACTTAAATTTTCTTTATCTCCCAATATAAATGTTTTTAAATACCCAGTTTTATCTATTTTAGTAATTCTATGATTAACAAAATTTTTAATATTATAAAATAAATTAACTTCATTGTTTACAATTTTAATTTCCTTAACATTCATTGAATAATAAATCTTTTTACTTTTTAAATAATTTTTATAATTAAATGTATTTGGTATTGTATTTTTATTAATTAAATTTATATTTCCTTTTAAATTTAATGTTGTTCCTAAAGGCAAAATTATTGATTTATCATCATTATTTTTAAAATAATAAAAAGCAATTATTTTTTTTTTATTTTTTACTTCCAAGGTTATTTTTTCACTATCTTTTTCAAAACTAATTAATTTACCTATAAAATCATTTTGTTTTATTTTAGAATAATTAAAACTATATATATTAAATATTACCCAAATTAAAGATAAAATGAAAATTATAATATAAATATATTTATACTGTAATATTATCTTTAATTTTTGCAAATAATAAATCCCCTATTCCTGTTACATTTTTAATGTCATCAATATTAGCAAAATTACCATAACTAGCTCTATAATCTAAAATAGCTTGTGCTTTAGAAGAACCAATAGATTTTAAAGTCATTAACTCATCTAAATTAGCTGTATTTATATTAATTTTATCATTTGTAGAATTTGTATTATTTGATACTTTACTACTAGAATTGCTAGAAATAATTGAAACATTTTTATTAGTTTTTAGACAATTAGTATAATCAACATCATTTGTATTACATGTATGATTTTCATTCAATTCCTCTTTTAATTCATTTTTACTTTTTATAATAATTACCATTTCTTTTTCTAATTTTTTACTTAAATTTATATTTAAAGTAGTAGCATTTTTTAATAATCCTCCAGCCATATTTATTGCATCATTAACAATATTATTACTTTTAACTTTATAAACTCCTGGATTTTTTACATAACCTTTTATATCAATAAAAAAATCTTGGCTATTTATTTTATTACTCTTTTTTTCTGTTATTTCATTTGTTTCTGATGATACTTGATTAGAATTTATAAAAAATAATATACCGATTAAAATTATTAAAAAACTTATAATGTACAAATATTTTTTTATATATTTTCCTCCTTTCACATATATGTACATTATTTTTTTTAATTTTCCTTTTAATTTTTAAATAATAAAAAAAAATTAATTGTCATTACTAAAATGACAACCACAATAATTTTGACGATATAAACAATATTTTTTTGATAAAATAATGCTTTTTTTATAACCATCTTCTTTTTTAAAATCAGAAATTAAAAAATTTATATTATATTTTTTTTCCAAAAACAAACCTATCTCATTAATTATTTTAGAATTTTTATGGGGTGAAACAGTTAATGTTGTTCCAAAAAAATCATAATTATTTTCTTTAGCAAATTTTGCTGTCTCATCTAATCTTAAATAAAAACATTTATTACAACGAATTCCACCTTCTTTTTCCTTTTCCAAACCTTTTGTAAATTCTAAAAATTTTAAATTATCATAATCACAATTTATGTATTTTATATTTATATTTTCTTTTTTCAATTCATTTATTAATCTTATTTGTTCATTTTTTCTTTTTTCATATTCATAAAATGGTTCTATATTAGGATTATAATAATAAATTGTGATATCAAAATAAGGTTGTAAATATGTTATAACATGTGAAGAACATGGGGCACAACAACTGTGCAACAAAAGTTTTTTCTTATTTTCTTTATTTTGATTTTTTAATATTTCATTTTGTAATAGTTTATAATTCATATTTATTAAATAAATATAATAAATAGTTAACAAGAGAGAATTGTTTTTTACTACTAATTATCATATTTTTCCTTTATTTATTTCTCTCAAAATGGTGTAAAGACAAAATTTTCACTATTTGATGAATCTAAATAAATATAACCTTTTTCATTATCTAAGGATGAATTTATTTTGGGATATAAATTTAAATTTTCAATATTAAGTATATTAAAATAAACTTTATTTCCATCATTCATATAAGCTAGGAATCTTTCTTTATCAATTTTAACATTTCCAGAACTAAGAGGAGTATATTCTATTTCTGAAATTAAATTTAAATTATCTGAATCTATTTTTTTTAAACCTTTTATTAGTTTTTTTTCTAAATTATTATCTAAATTAGAAATTAAAGTTGGTACACCTAAAATACTATCATTTTTAACACTTTTGCCATTATCAAGAATAACTAAATCAGAATTTTGTTTTCTGTATAAAATTTTATATTCTTCAATATTTATTGTTAATTTACCTCTTAAACTTTTTTTTATTTTTACATTTTTTACTAAAGATATTTTTTTTATTCTATTTTTTAATAATAGAGAATTTGACTTAAATATCGATGGATAATCTTTAATCTTAGCAACTTCTATAATCTCATTATCTTTAATATTTTTATTACCAGTAATATAAATATTTTTTATTTTTAAATTAAAAATGTAACAAAAAAAACTTATAATTAAATATAAAATTAATAAAAGTAAAATTAATTTTTTAATACTTAATTTTTTTCTTTTTACTTTTTTTGTTTTTTTTATCATTTAATCACCTATAACTTTTTTTATTATTTTATAAATTTCTTGACTACTATTTATAACTTTTTCTTTTTTTAAGTTATTTCTCATATTTTTTAAACTATTTGTATCAGTTAATAATGCATCAATTTCACTATTTAATAACTTTTTATTTAAATTTTTTTCTTCAATAATTTTACAACATTTTTTATTTACTAAAGACATTGCATTATGATATTGATGATTATTAGCTACATAAGGAGAAGGTATTAAAATTGAAGGTAAATTCAAAGCAATTATTTCGCTTATTGTTGATGCTCCAGCACGAGATATAAAAAGATCTGTAATTTTCATAACTGAAGTTAAATTGTCTATAAAGGGTACTATTTTAACATTTTTAGGAAAAATATTATTATTCACTAATTCCTCATAAAAATTACTACCACTTACAAATAAAACTTCATAATTTTTATTACCAACACTTTTTAAATATTCTAAACATTTTGTATTTACAGTTTGTGAACCTAAAGATCCTGATGCAAATAATACTAATTTTTTATCTTTAGAAAGACCAAATTCTTCTTTAGAAGCAGGTTTAATATTTATGGCTTTATCTGAACAGGGATTTCCTGTAAAATAAACATTATTTGTATCAAAATATTTTTTTGAGTCACTAAATGATACCAAAACTTTATTAACTTTTTTTGCCAATACTTTATTAGTTTTACCAGGTATTGAATTTTGTTCATGAATTATAGTTTTACATTTCATTTTATTAGCGGTTTTTATAACAGGATATGTAACATATCCTCCTACTCCAATAACAATATCAGGCTTAAATTTTTTTATTATTTCTCTACATTTTTTTTGAGCTTTTAAAATTAAATAAACATTTTTTATATTTCTTAACATATTGGCTTTGGAAATTCCATATATTTCTAAAGCTTCATATTTTATACCTCTTTTAGGTATAAGATCTTTTTCCATTCTATTATGAGTTCCAATAAATAAAATATCAGCCTTTTTATCATTTTTTTTAATAATATCAATAATTGCTAAAGCTGGATAGATATGACCACCTGTTCCACCAGCAGAAATAATATATTTCAATAAAATCACCTACTTAATTATAGTATAAAATATTTTTTTCTTTCTTAAATATTTAAATTACATATACATTATACTATAAATTTTTATTTAATTAAATAGTTGTTTCTCACATATAATTAACAGAAAGAGAGGCTTAAAGTATTGAAAAATATCACCAAACGTATAAAATTTGTATTTATAATTACATTATTATTTTTAATTATAATTATTTTAAAAGTCTTTTACATTCAAGTTATTGACTATAAAAAGCTAAATAAATTATCTGCAGATCTTTGGGGCAGAAATTTACCTATTGCCGCTGAAAGAGGAAAAATACTTGATAGAAATGGTAAAATTTTAGCAGATAATATAACTACTACTTCTCTTGTACTAATTCCTAATCAAATAAAAAATAAAGAAAAGGTTGCTAAAGATTTGGCTAAGATTTTAAATGTATCTTTAAAGGAAATGGAAAAACATGTATACAAAAAGACCTCAATTGAAAGAGTTCATCCAGAAGGAAGAAAATTAAGTTATGAAATTGCTAAAAAAATTGATCAACTTGCATATGATGGAGTTTATCTTGTAAAAGAATCTAAAAGATACTATCCTTATAAAGAATTACTTGCACATACTTTAGGCTATGTTGGAATTGATAATCAGGGATTATCTGGTCTTGAATTAGAATATGATGATTATTTAACTGGAAAAGATGGCGCAATAAAATACTTTTCAGATGGAAAAGGAAAAAAATTGGCATTATCTGAAGTTTACGTTCAACCTCAAAATGGAATTGATGTTAATTTAACAATAGATTTAGATATTCAATTATCCATTGAAAGAGAACTAAATAATGTTGTAGAAAAATATGATCCAGAACATGCTTTAATAATTGCAATGGATCCTAATAATGGAGAAATTTTAGGAATGGGTTCAAGGCCATCTTTTGATCCAAATAATTATCAAAATTATTCTAATGAAGTTATTAACCGTAATTTGCCAATATTTATGACTTATGAACCTGGATCAACTTTTAAAATAATAACTTTAACTGCTGCTCTTGAAGAAAAAAAAGTTAATTTATTTAAAGATCGTTATACAGATAGTGGTGGTGTTACTATAAATGGTGCAAGAATAAAATGCTGGAAAGCTGGAGGACATGGTGATCAAAGTTATTTAGAAGTAGTTGAAAATTCATGTAATCTTGGAGTAAATACAGAAACATATTTGAATTTAAAGAATTACTAGGAAATAAAATAATTTACTCTACCCAGATAGATGTTTGTTCTACCTATAATTTAATTTATGAAGGAGTTAAATATTCAAATATTGAAGAAAATAATATAATGCCAAAAGAACATATTATAATTTCTAATTTTAATATAGAAGATAATAATATTAAAAAGAAACAAATGCATTTTGATACAAGTACTTATGAAAAGTTAATTTTTAATAAAAAAACAACTGCTATTAATTTATTCAATAGTTTAGATAAAAAAATTTTAGGTATAGGAAAAAATATATCAAGAAATTATTTAATTAAAAATGTTGTCTATAAATTAAAAAGGAAGATTGTTGAGGTACAAATCAATCAATCTAATTTATTAGTATCATTATATAAAGAAGCAAAAAGATTTGATAATAATAATAAATTATTATTAAGAAAAGGATATGAAAACACTAGTTTATGTTATTTTATACAAATTGAAAGTGATGAAGATATTAACTACTGTATTAATCTAATACAAAAAATGTATAATTATCTTATCATTTCTAAAATTGATTATATTGATATACTTTATAAAAAATTAGTATTCAATATCAAATTAATAGATAACTCTATAACTTTTCATAATACTAACAAAGGATTAATATTTAAAGGAAAAAGAAATTTTACAATTTTAATTAAGCAAAAAAATAATGTATATATTAGACTTCTTAATGTAGATGACAAAAACAATTTATTAGGAATAATAAAAAGAACAACATATGAGCCATTATGCAAATATTTTAAAGTTTACAAAGATGAAGATATAAATTTTATAATTCCTTATATTAAAAATAGTTTCGAATTATCAAAAATTAATCCACTAGATTTAAAACATGATTTTATAAAATTATATTACTAAAATAACAATTATTTTATTCTTAAATAAAAATCCAGCACATATAAAGTTATTTTTGGCATATAAATAATTGAGGTGAAAAAAAATGAAAATTGAAAGTGATTTTATTACTGGTAAAAATAAAGTTAATTTTACCAATTCACTAAATGCTCCTTTACTATATTTAAAGCTAAGTGTAAATTCTGAAACTATTATTCCTGATACTAACGATTTAATAATTTATGTTGATAATGATGAAGATGGCCTTAACAGAAAAACATATGCATATACTTTAAATAATAAGCTACAATTAAATGACCAATTTATTATTGAAAGTAAAATTTTAAATAATAATTTAAATATGACGGCTTATATTAAAAACGAAGAAAAATTAGAATATATCGATTATGAACCAATAAATACTTTTGATGGAAATAATTATTTATCAACTAATTATGAAAATATAGAAATCGAACTAATATATCCAGAAAATAATGATTTAAGTAAAAGATATCTATTAAATTCTATATACAATGAAAGTGAAAGTATAAATGAAGCAGATAATAATTTCAATGCTTTTACTAAAGATGAAAATGGCATTAATTTAGATGTTAATAATTTAAATGTTGGATGTATTACAAATTCAAATAATAATTTTAGTGTTGATACTGATGGAAATATTTTAGCAAATAGTATAACATTAAAAAATGGTGTTAATTTAAATTATGAAGACTTATTTGATAAGATATATCCTGTTGGTTCTATTTATATTTCAGTAAATAATATAAATCCTAGTACTATTTTTACAGGAACTTGGGAAGAATTTGCTCGTGGACGAACTTTAGTTGGAGTTGATGAATCACAAAATGAATTTAACGAAGTTTTGAAAACTGGTGGTAATAAATTATTACAATCTCACATTCATACTGGAACTACTAATGTTACAGGAAGCCATCAACATACTGGAAATACATTAGAAGTTCAAAAGAAAACTTCAAGTTCTAGTGATTGTGCCAGAAATATTTCTTCATCATATGATCATGTTGGTGTTACAATAACTAATCCTGCAGGAGATCACTCTCATACATTTACTACTGAAAGTGCTGGTGCAGGTGATTCAGGTAACTTACAACCATATATAACTTGTTATATTTGGAAGAGAATATCATAAAAAGATATTCTTTTTTCTTTTTTTAATGACTTTGGCACTTACTAACATATTTATTTGAACATATTATGAAAATGGTGATACAGTTTGATAAAATTTTATATAAATATTAAACAAGAGTTAAATATTCTAAAAGAAAGAAAAAAATTATTAGATTTTGAAAAAGATATAATAGATAAGTTAATTATTAAAAAAGAAGATAGTTTAAATATAATAGATAATCATTTAAAAGAATTAAAAGGAATTGAAAATAAATTATACTATCAAATAGTAGTTCTCGGAAAAAGTGTTACAAAAGCTGTCGATAAAGTTGCATTTGACGAATATAAAGATGTATCGACAATTTGGAAGAACTACTACCCTAATGTGAAAAAAAAATTAAAAGAATTAGAAACTCTAGCAAATAACAAGTAAAATTTTCATATATTAAATTAGAGGTGAAATATGAAAGAATTAATAAATAAGCGAAAACTTCGTGAAAAGCATTTTTTAAAACCAAACGGTGAAATAATTGCATATACTTATGATTCAGATGTACACTATTTAAAAAATGGTCAATATGAAGACATAGATAATACAATTATTAAGACATCTAATGGCTATGAAAATAAAAATAATTCCTTTAAAACTATTTTTAATGACAATAATTTATTAACATTAAAAAAAGATAATAATTATTTAATTTTTAATTTAGATAATTTAACAAAAATTAATCCTATTAAAAAAGATACAAAAGAAATATTATTTGAAAATATTTCAAATAATATTAATATTAGCTATAAACTTATAAATGATAAAATTAAAGAATCTATTATAATTAAAGATAAAAATTTTGATTTAGAAAAATTAATTTTTAAAATTGATACCAATTTAACTTTAGAAAAAATTGATAAAAAAATTATTGCTAAAAATAATAATGAAACTATTTTTATAATTGAAAGTCCTTTTATGTATGATTCATCAGGAATATATAATTATAATGTATTATATGATTTAAAAAAAGTTGAAAATAATTATATTATAGAATTAAGTTTAGATAAAGAATGGTTAAAAGAAAAAAACAGAAAATTCCCTATTATAATCGACCCAACAATCACTAATTATACAAATGAAAATAATGTTTATGATACTTATATTTATGAAAATGATTCAAATGTTAATAGAAATGATCAGGATATCTTAAAAGTTGGAATTGATAACAGTAATAAAATTTATCGAACTCTACTAAAATTTGATTTACCTACTATTGGAACTGGAAGTCAAATAACAGATGCACAAATCTGTTTAACAGGCTATCCTAAATTTCCCAATGCAGATATTAAAAATTATTCATACATAGATATACATGAAATGACAACTTCATGGGATGAAAAATCAGCAAATTGGAATAATTTTCATGATAAATATAATAAAAGAATAGAAGCATATGGAAACTATACTGCTAGTCTTAATTTATTGGAAGAAGTTGTACCAAAATTTAATTATTATAACATTACTAATTTAGTTAAAAAATGGTATTCTGGTCATCCTAATAATGGTGTAATGTTAAAAGCACATTATGAAACTCGTGATAAAAATGATGATATTTGTTCTTATTTTTCTAAAAATAATCTTGTAACTAATTATAATCCTAAACCTTTACTTGCTATAACATATCGCAATCAAAATGGTTTAGAAGATTATTTGGCGTATAAGAAACAAGAATTTCAAAACGGTACTACATATTTAAATAATTATAATGGTAATTTGACAACATCATTTGATATTATAAATACTATTGGTGGAAAGATGCCTTTAAAAATTATAATGCATTACAATACAAATGATGTTGTTCTTAAAAATAATTATGGCTATGGTCTTGGATATAAATTAAATTATCATGAAATGATTAAAGAAGTTAAAATCGAAGAAACAAATTATTTAGAGTATACTGATAGTGATGGTACAATTCATTATTTTTCTGAAAATGAAAATATATATAAAGATGAAGACGGTTTAAGATTAGAAGCAGTTAAAGATAATAATATCTATACAATCACAGATATTGATGGTAATAAAAAAGAATTTACTTTAATTAATAATATTTACTATTTAACAAAATTAATATCTACAGAAAATTTTACTAATTTAATTGAATATGATAATAATCGTATAGTTAAAATCACTGATGAAAATGGAGATACTATCAATATTACTTATGAAGATGGTAAAATAACCTTTGCTAATAAATATAAGACAGTTATTATAAATTGCAATGCAAATGGCCAAATGACTGAGCTTTTAAAAAATGGAACTACGACTTCATTTATATATAATAATTTAAATTTAATAGATAAAATAATAGATACAAACCAATTATCGATAAAATATGAATATTATGATGCTATACCTTATCGTATGAAAAAAATTACAGAATATGGTTTAAATGATACCTTAGGTAAAGAAATAAATATTGAATATGGTTTTAATATTACTTCCTTTAAAGATAATCTAGGTCATAAAAATACATATACTTTTAATAATATGGGTAATCCTATATCAGTTACTAATTTAGATATTAATGAAACTTTAAGAGATGGTTATGGACAAAATAATTTGTTCAGTGATTTTTATGGTTTAGAAAATAAATTACTTTCCAGTGAACAATTAAATAAAACTATTAAAAATTATATTAATAATTCAAGTTTTGAAACAAATGAAGAAATTTTTATGGGGCCAAATGTATCATTTACTAATGAAGAAGCAAGATCAGGATTAAGAAGTTTGAAATTTACTGGAAGTAATTCATATAACATGATTAATATAGATGCGAAAGAATGTTATTATACTTTTAGTGGCTATTTTAAAGGTACTGGTAAAGCACAAATAAGTATTCAATTACATGATAGTAATACTTATATGTATGAAACATTAAGTGATGAATTTTCTTTAACAGATGAATTTGAAAGACACGATGTAACATTCTATGTTTCAGAAGACTTTGCTAATTATGTAGATATTTATATTCATTTGGATGGTCTAGTATTATATCTTGATGATATTCAATTAGAAAAAGGTGAAGTTGCCAATCAATATAATTTAATTGATAATTCAGACTTTTCTGAAAATTTAACAGGTTGGGAAATTGAAACACAAGATGAAAATAATGAAGAGATAATTTTAAATAATGAAGAGATTATAGAACTAGAAAGTGGTTTAAAAGCACTAAAAGTAAATTTAGACCCATATATTTCTAAAACATTATCAAAAACTTTTAATATTTCTGGAAAAGCTGGAGATACATTTGTTTTATCATTTTGGTATAAAAACGCTTCATTAAATGAAACTATGTGGGCTTATCCAGCAAATTGTTTAGTTAGTTTTAATTTTCCAAACTTACCAGAAGGAGAAGGATTTGACTGGACACCAATTGATACCCAACTTAATTTCAATGAAACAGAATGGCAATATTTTTCAGCAAGTTTTTCTGCAGAATATGACTATGATAAAATCTTTTTCAACCTATTTATGTTAAGAAATGCTAATAATATTCAATTAACAAATATAACTTTATATAAAGATTTATCTAACTTTAATTATGATTATGATGAAAATGGTAATTTAATTGAAGCAACAGATTTAAATCAAAACAAATCTACATTTAACTATGACAAAAATAATCAATTAATTAAAGAAACTTATCAAAATGGAAATAATTTTTCATATGAATATGATAATATTAATCAAACAAAATTATTAAGTAGCATTTCTGGAACAGGTATTGCCAATGAAATTAAATATGATAAATTTGAAAATCCAATTATTACTAAAATTAAATCAATTAAAACTAATGATACAATTGATGGAGATTATTATATAAGACTTAAAAGTTCAGAAAAGTATTTAGATGGTGATTATGAAAATAAAACTTTAAATTTCATAGAAAACACTTGTAGTCACGAAGTATGGACTATTAAAAAAGTTGATAATTATTACACTATTAAATCATCATTATTAGACTTTTACTTAAATGTAACAAATAATATTGTTAGTCTTTCTAAAGAAAAAACAAAGTTTGATTTTTTTGAAAATGACAATAAAAGTTATTTAATAAAAATTTATGATACTGATAATTATTTAAAATATGATAATGATAATAATAAAATAGTTATTTCTACAATTGAAGATGATTCAAATTTGGAATTCTATTTAGAAGATGCAAGTTACTCTATGTTTGTAGAAAATGAAGCTGAATATACTGAAGATGGAAAATTTATTAAATCAATAACTGATACAAATTTTAATAAAATTTATTATGAAATAGATCCATCAAATGGTTTAACAAAAAAAATTACTGATCCAAATGGAGTAAGTACAAATTATACTTATAATGAAAAAGAACAAATAACTAACATTGAAATAAATAATGAAAAAATAGAATATTTTTATAATAATCAAAATCTTTTAAATAAAATTAAAAGTAATTCTATGGAATATAATTTTGAATATAATGAATTTTTAAAACCAAAAACAATTAAAATTGGTGATAATATTACCTTGATTTCCAATGAATATGAAGATAGAAATGGTAATTTAATAAAAACAACTTATGGTAATGGGCATTCTGTATCATATGAATATGATGATTTAAATCGAATAAAATCAATGACAAAAGATAAAAAATATAATTTCAAATATGATAATTTTAATAATATAGCAAAAATTGAATATAATATTCCATCATCAGATACTCCAATAAAATATCAATATGTTTATGATAAAAGTCAAAGGTTAGTAAAATATTCTCATAAGGATTTTAAATTAGAAAATACTTATGATATCAATGGTAATGTTATAAATAAAAAATATTACTTAAATAATACTAAACAAAACGAAGAATTTTCATATAATAAAGATGATGCTTTAATTTCATCACAATTTGATAACAATAATAATATTAATTATATATATGATCCGCTTGGTAGATTACAAGAGCAAAACATAAATAATCTATACAAAACAAAATATGAATATTTAACAAATGGAAAAAGGACTTCTCTACTAATAAATAAAATGACTAACAATAATAATTCTTATTCATACAAATATGATAAATTAGATAATATTACTCATATTTATTATAATGATAAATTAATATATAAATATTATTATGATGAATTTAATGAACTTATAAAAGAAGATGATTATATTCAAAATAAAACATTTAGATATATTTATGATAAAAATGGCAATATATTAAGTAAGAATACTTATGAACTTAAAACATTTAATTTATTAGATAAAAAAGTATTTGAATATAATAATAAAAATTGGACAGACCAGCTAACCAAATACGAAAATGATATAATCTCTTATGATGAAATAGGAAACCCTATTTCTATAGGAAATAATATTACAATAAATTGGCAAAATGGCCGTGAATTGAAAAAATATATTGATAAGGCAAATGATTTAATTATAGAATATAATTATGATAAAGATGGAACTAGAACTTCTAAAAATGTTAATGGAAATGAAACTACTTATGTTACAGATGGCGAAACAATTATATTCGAAAAAAATAATAGTAATATAATTTATTATCTTCGAGATAGTAATAACGATTTAATAGGACTAAAATATAATGATACAATTTATTATTATTTAAAAAATATTCAAAATGATATTATAGGTATCTTAGATTCTAATTATAATCAGATAGCTGAATACACATACGATTCTTGGGGAAATATTATAAGTATTAAAGATAATAACAAAAACGAAATAACTGATGAAAACCATATAGCTTTAATTAATCCATTTAGATATCGTAGTTATTATTATGATAAAGAAACTAATTTATATTATCTTAATTTTAGGTATTATAATCCTATTTGGTCAAGATTTATTAATGCCGATAATTATATAAGCACCGATAAAGATAATTTTATACCTAATTTGTATACATATGTTGCAAATAATCCAATAAACAATCATGATTCAACAGGTTATTCTTTAAAAAAATTAATTAAATCTGTAGTTAAAAAAGTAAAGAAAGCTATAAAAACAGTAAAAAAACTTGCAAAAAAACTAAAAAAAGCTTTTACAGCTGAGGCAGAAGTTGGAATTGGATTAGGAAGCGGTACTATTGCTGGAACTTCTAAAACAGGTAAAACTTTTTCACAAACTATGGGAGTTGGTTATATTGATGGTGAAAAAAAATATTATACATCAACAGTTGGTTCCTTAGAAAGTGGTAAATTTAAAGATTTTACTTTTGGTGGACAATTTGAAGTTAGACATTACGATCATGGATATGAAAACCCTATGACACTGCCTTTTGAAATATGGAATGATCCTAATACAGTTAAAACATTTACTCTTTTCAATAAATATTATGAATATATAGGAAATCAATTAGACAATAGTAATGAAATTTTCATTGGACTTGGTTTTGAAGCATTTTGCTTAGGAGGAGTTAGATTAAAAATAGGTTTCAATATTAAATTAGATTAATTTAATAATTAAAAAATAAGATACAAAATTTATTATATAAAAATGAAATATTTATCTGAAAAAGATATATTTCATTTTTTTTAATTTAATTTAGAAAAATCAAACTGTTAAAATCATAAACATAAATTTTTTAATAATACAATTTGCCAATTCCAAAATAAACATATCTTTAATAAATATTAAAAAAAGCAAATTTATTATAGATACAGAAACTATTGTAGAAAAAATATAATATTTGTGTTATAATTTTAATATAAAGGATGTATTTATATTATGAAAAAGAAAAGAAAAATAAAAAAAGGTCTAAAAATATTTTTAATTACTATTATTATAACAATTATTGCATTTATTGGAATTGTTGTTTTACTAGCAATTATGGATTTAAAACAAGAAAGCAATTTAGAACAAGAAATTATAAATTATAATACTAAAGATTTAGCAAAGGATGATTTTACTGTGAAAATAAACACTAAAGGAGATTATGCATATGTAGAAAAAGCAGTAAAAGAATATTATAAAAGTCTATCTGATAATGTCAAAACAATAAATTCCTATTTAAACAATGAAAAATTTTCTAATCTTTTAACAGTAAATAATTTAGAAAGTGATAGACCTGATTTTACATTTAGTCATAATACTATTAAAATTACAAAAAACAATATTAATAAAGCAATTAAAAATATCGATAAATTATGTGATGAAAAAACTATTAAAAATTTACTTGATAAAGATAAGCTTGATGATGCTGATTATTATTATGATTTTTATTTGGAGTTAATGTATACAAAAAATGATAAAAATAATTTTAAAAATTTAAAAAATAGAACGGATAATCTTGGAACACAATTAAATTCTTATTTAGATAAACTAGATGAAACAATTAACTTTTTACAAAAAAATGATAAATCTGTTATATATGAACAAAACAATCAATCAATACTTTTTAAATCTCAAACATTATACATAGAATGGAAAAAACAAATTGCAGAATTAGAAGAAATAGCAGAAAATATAGAAAAAGCCGAAAATACTGAAAATTCATCAAATGAAGCTTAAATATCATAGATTTATAAAATAAAAAAATATTTTTTTATAAAAAATAAAATATTTACGGTATAATCTCAATATAAAGGATGTATTTATGAAATTAATTAGAAAAATTAAAGATAAATTAATGGAAAATCCAAGAAAAACATTTATTATTTGCAATGTAATTTTAGCTTTATTAAATTATGTAACAATGAAAATGGATTTCTTGCTTGATTTTACCATTTTTAATATTTTTATTTTCATATTTTATAGAATTCTATTAATATTCATAACAATTTTTAATTGTTACTATATTTATAAACATCCAAAAGATAAATTAATAATAATAACATTTTTTGCGACAATTTTATCAATTCCTTTATTCCTAATTTGTTTTGAAACTTATATATTAATGATTTTGGCTTATATAATATTATTCTTTATCATTAATAAGCCAGAAAATGTAAAACAAAGTGCTTTAAAAAATATTATATTTTTTATATGTAATATATCATTATTTTTATTATATTATATTACAAATGGAAAAGATTTAATAATTGAGATATATCCTATAATTTTTATGGTTATAATAATATTAATAACAATTTTTAATTGCTATTATATTTATAAAAATCCTAAAAACAATCTTGTGGGAGCAATAGCCATTACTTCTATTGTTTTTTCATTCCCTTTAAGTGATGTTTTTCCTATTTTATATCTTCTAATAATTTTATCTTATTTACTATTTTTTATAATAAATAAAAAAATAGTTTTAATATTCATTGGAATAGTAGTCTTTATTTTGACATTAACTTTTTCTATAGAATCTTATATTTATAACCATAATAATGAAGATTCAAACAAAGCAGTTGATATAGGTTTTTCACCTACTAAAAAGTATTATGGTTACTGTGAAAGTTATAAATTAGCAAATAATAAGTTAGAAAACAAATTTTATTGGGGTAAGAAAAAACTACCAATAGATATTTTTAATACAATTGATCCACTTGAACAAAATATAAATATACCAACATGTAAAAAAGGTAAAATAAAATGGATAACAGATGATGAAATAGAAGTAAATGGAAAAAAAATATCAATAAAAAATAAATGGGAAAAAAAATTCGAAAGTTAAAACATATTAAATTAATAAAATTTTTTTGGAAGTGATTAGTAATGATTTGTAAAAATTGTAAGAAAAATATTTCTCAAAAATCTGAGTTTTGTAAATATTGCGGAAATAAAATAAAAAAAGATAAATTATCTATTATATCTAAAATATTTATTTTCCCTTATATTTTTGTAATGTTTGTTATTTTTATTTTAATGTTTGTTTTTCCATTTGTAAATCAAAATAATAATAGTTTAACTAAAGAAAAGTTTATTAATTACATGAAAAATAATAAGTGTAATTTAGTTAATGTTTTAGATAAAGAAAAATATGATGGTGTAGATTTTTATTATGTAACTAATAAACCTTGTCCTTATTTAGCCAGTTATACTATATTTGAAAATCCTAAAATGCAAAATGCCTTTTATAACAGTTTAGTAAATGATGTAAAAAATAATTCAAATACTAGAAATAGTAGAGAAATTAACATGTTAAATTATTTTGAAGTTTCAACATACGGGGAAAATTTTAAATTAGCAGCATCAAAAAATAATGAAGTATTTTATATTTCTGTTAAAAATCAAAATACAGATAAGGCTGTAAAAGTAGCCAAAGAATTTGGATTTTACTTTGAAGAAAGTCCTATTGGAAATAAATTAACATATATATTTATAATTATGTTAGTACTTATACTTATGATTAGTTGGTGGAAAATAAATATTAAAATGGGAAGAAAAGGTTGGATTTGTTTAATACCAATTTATAATATATTATGTTTATCTAAAGATGTTTTTGGCTCTTATAAATATTTTATAATATATTTAATACCCCTATTTAATATTTATTCTATACATATAACATGTTATAATTTAGGAAAAGTATTCAAAAAAAGTGAAAACTATTTAATTGGTCTTGTATTATGTTTCCCATTATTTGTTTCAATGTTAGCATTTGATGATTCTAAATATATTATTGAAAAAAAGTAATATAAATCCCCTATTTATCATAAATGATTAATATTACTATCATATTTATTTATTCATTATATAACTTTAATTATTATAAAAATCAAATATTTTTATAATAAGCACAAAAAAGCATATAAAAGCACAAAAAAGCATTTATTTGCATTATTTAGTTATTGACTTATACATATCAAATGTTAAAATATAGTAAAATGAAATATTTATCTAAAAAAGATATATTTCATTTTTTTATTCAATTTATTTTATATTTTTAGAAAAATATTAAAAAAAATTATTGACTTTAAAAAAATTAGAATATACTAATAAATCTATTTCTAGTATTGCAGAAACAAATAGATTAATAACTTCTTTAGCATCCATGATAATGTATGAAAAAAGTCAAGGAAAAGATCCCTTTTGGAATAATAGTGCAAAGAACTTATTAAAGGGTTTAATTGGTTTCTTTTTAGAAGAATATAAAGATGGGAAAATAAAAAGAAATCAAATTACTATGACAAGTATAAGAAAATTCCAAAATTCCACAATGGAAGAAAAAAATTCTAAAAATTTCAAAGTGTACATTGAACAAAAAAAATATGGCAATAAATCAAAAGATAGTTTAATTCCAATACTTTCTTCTAATGAAAATACTTATAAGTCTATAACAAGTGTTTTTAGTGAAAAGATGGCTATCTTTGACGATGTTAATGTTGCAAATGTAACTAGCACTTCTGATTTTGATTTTGATATATTGGGAAAAGAAAGAACTGCTTTATTTGTAATAGTTCCAGATGAAGATAAAACTTATTATACATTAGTAACTATAATTGTTGGACTGTTATATAAAGAATTAGTTAAATTGGCAAATTCTTGTGAAGATAAAAAAGTTCCAATTCAAATTGATTGGATTCTTGATGAATTTTCAAATTGTCCACCATTAGTTGAGCCAAGTATAGAATCAATAGTTAGTGTTGCTAGATCTAGAGGACTGCGCTATCACTTCTTTATTCAAAGTTTAAGTCAGTTGGATAATGTATATGGCAAAGAGGTAGCACAAATTATTTTAGATAACTCTGGTCTTGCATACTTAAAAACTAATACAATGGATACAGCAGAAGCAGTTAGCAAAAGACTTGGTAAAAAAACAATAGAATCAAATTCTATAAGTCAGTCGGTTAGTTTGACAAATTATAATGGAAATAAATCTACTTCTTTAATAGCAAGAGATTTACTTACTCCAGATGAAGTTAAAAATTTACATTATAAAACTATTATATTTCCAAATATAGGTTACCCAATTTTTAGGGACACTATAATTTATAAAAGATTATCTTGTTATTCTAGTGGTGAATTATATAGAGTTTCTAAACCTTTAGAAGATTTAAGTTATACTTACTTTACTGCAAATCAAATACCTAATAAATATAATAGTATTTTTAAAAATAGACATATAAATATTTTAGAACATGAAGATTTATCTGATCGAGAAAAATTTAAAGTTATAGAAATTAAAAAATTAGAAAATATAGTTGAAATAATTCAAAATATTTTAAAAGAAAAAATTAATTCATTTGAATACAAAGAGAATAATAATCGAACTTATGCAAGTTTTGAAATAAAAGAAAAAATAACTCCAAAAGAAAAATCTTATATAAAAGGTAAAGTTAATAATAAAATTTTTCATCTTAATATCGATAATGGTAATGATACTAAATCTATAATAGAAGTTCATATTAAAAATCCTTTAGAGGAAGATAATACTTTAGAAAAAGAATTATCTTCAAATAAGTCGGATGAATAAACAAAGATTTAACTTCATAATTATTTACTGGAGGACTAATTTATATGTTTAATGATAATGACATAGAAGTTAGATTTAATACTAAACATTTACCATTTGAATATAAGTTATTAGAATTTAGATTAATAGTAAATAAAGAATTATATGATGAAAAAGTAATTGACTTAAGAACTTATAATGAAATGGAAAACTCAATTATAAGTAGATTAAATAAAATTAAAACTGAATATTCCAAAAATAATAAGCATGATTTGACAATAATAAATAATGATGCTACCATGCAATCATCTTAATATTTTTAAATTTTAAAATGCTTATAAGGAGGTTTCAATATGGATATAATAAAAGCTAGAGAAAATTTAAGAAAAGGCATAACAATTTATGATATGAAACTAAAAGTAGCCTATTATGGTCGTGTTTCAACTGATAAAGATGATCAATTAAATTCTCTTGAAAACCAACAAAATTATTTTGAAGATATGATTAAAGAAAATAAGAATTGGATTTTTACTCGTGGATATATTGATGAAGGTATTAGTGGTACTGCAGTAAAAAATCGTGATTCTTTTTTAAAAATGATTGAAGATGCAACACTTGGAAAAATTGATTTAATTTTAACTAAAGAAATATCAAGATTTTCAAGAAATACAGTTGATAGTATTAAATATACAGAATATTTATTAAAGCAAGGTGTTATAGTTTATTTCCTTTCAGACAATTTAAATACTATTCAAGAAGATGCAGAATTTCGACTTACTATTATGTCAAGCATGGCCCAAGATGAAGTTCGTAAATTATCAGAAAGAGTTAAGTTTGGTATTAATAGAATGATTAAAGATAAAAAATTAATTGGTGGAAATCTTACTGGTTATTATAAAAAAAATGGTCAATATGAAATTAATCCAAAGGAAGCACCAATAATAGAATATTTATTTAATACTTATGCAAGTGGCAGTATAGGTCTTAAAAAAATTGGTGAAGAACTTGCCGAGATGGGTTATTTAAATTCAAAAGGAAAACCGTATTCACAAACAAGTTTAGCAAAAATGCTTTCTAATCCACGTTATAAAGGTTATTACACTGCTAGACTTACAGAAGTTGAAGATTATAAAACACATAAAAAAAAGAAAGTCCCTAAAGAAAAGCAAATAATATTTAAGGATGAAAGAATACCTGCTATAGTATCAGAAGAATTATGGGACAAAGCAAACATATTACACGAAAAAAGGAAAAAATTACCATCAAGACATGTTTTAAATACTGAAGAACATATTAAAAGATACAAATATTCTGCAAAATTAATTTGTAAAGATTGTAATAGTATTTTTATTAGAAACGGTGGTAGTAATCGTTTTTCTAATCCTACATGGGCATGTAAAACATACAAAACTAATGGAGTTTCTACTTGTCCATCACCTATTATAAAAGAAAGCTATTTAGATAAAATATTTATCGATATTTTTAATGATTTTATTAAGCATAAAAAAGATTATCTTAAACAAGTTTTAATGGAGTATAAAAATATTGTTAAAAACTATACTACTAAATTAGATACCCAATCTATTAATAATAAAATTGAACAAATAGAAAAACAAAAAGATAAACTTTTAGATCTTAGTTTAAAAGGAATAATTGATGATTTTGAATTTAAAAAAAGAAATGATAAATTTAATTTAGAATTAATGAATTTACAAGAACAAAAAAATAATTTTCAAAATCAAAATTTTGAAATAGAAAAACTACATAGAAAATTAAAAGATATTGAAAATTGTTTAAAAGAAAAGTTAGACATTAAATTAAACTTACCCTATCTAATTAATTTATTGATTGATAAGATTTTAATAGAAAAAGTTAATAATAATCGAAAACATATAAAATTAACAGTATATTTTAATTTTAACACACCAGATATTAATATAGATCTTAATATGGAAAAACCTAAAGATCTTAAAGAAATGGCTTATTTTAATCTAGCATGTAAAAAGGATTCTTCTACATTAAAATGTTGCTGTATTAACACAAAGCAATCCCGGTTTTGTAAATTTAGGTCTTAAATTAGGTAAAAAAACTTTATTTTCATACATTGATAAATTTGGTTTTGGAAAAAAAACAGGAATTGATTTAAATGGTGAAGAAAATGGAATTTTATTTAATTTAAATAAAGTAACAGATTTAGAATTAGCAACAACTGCTTTTGGACAAGGAATAAGTGTAACCCCTATTCAACAAATAACTGCAGTATCAGCAATTATTAATGGTGGTACATTATATAAGCCATATATAACAAAATCGTTTTCTACAAATAGTAATATTATCAAAAAAAATAATCCTCAAAAAAAAGGAAAAGTTATTAGTAAAGAAACTTCTAAATTAGTTAGATTTGCTTTAGAAAATGTAGTTGCTCATGGAAGTGGTCGTAATGCATACATTGAAAATTATCGAATTGGAGGAAAAACTGGAACAGCCCAAAAAGTTGCAAATGGAACATATATGGTTGGAAATTATATATTATCTTTCATAGGTTTTGCTCCTGCTGATAATCCTAAAGTTGCCCTTTATGTAGCTGTTGATAATCCCAAAGGAGTTACCCAATATGGTGGAGTTGTATCTGCTCCTATTGCAGGATCTATATTTAAAGATTTAATAAAAATAATGAATATAAAAGAAAGTAAAAATGGAATAGAAAAAGAATATAATTGGAATGATATTAAATATATTACTGTACCAAATGTCATAGGCAAAACTAAAGAAGAAGCAGTAAAATTATTAAAAAATTTTAAAGTAGAATTTTCTGGAACAGGAAATAATGTTGTTTACCAAAGTCCATCAGAAAATAATATGGCTGAAGAAAATTCTATAGTAAAAATATTATTAAATTAATGTAAAAATATGTAAAATATTAATTTAAATATATATAAACACTAACTTTATATTGTATAATATAAATATTAAAGAGGTGAAATCATGCTTATTATTACAAAAGCTACTTTAGCAATAATGATTGGGTTTATATTATCCTTAATTTGTGGATTTATATTTATTCCCTTATTAAAAAAATTTAACATTAGACAAAATGTCAGTAAAACAATTGGTAAAAGACACTTAGTTAAAGAAGGAACTCCGACAATTGGTGGCATAATATTTATAATTCCAACATTAATTACCCTACTAATTCTTTACTTTCGAAATAGTATTGGTATAAGCTCAAATTTAATTATTGTAATAATTGTTTTCTTAGCTTATGCTTTATTAGGATTTATTGATGACTTTTTAAAAATTAAAATGCATAATAATAAAGGATTATCAATTTGTGCTAAATTGATTATTCAAACTTTAATAGCATCAATTTTTTTCTTCATATTCATGAAACACGGTGGAAGTTCAACTATTGAAATAAGTTTTTTAAATTTAAGTATTCCTCTTGGACCTTTTTTTGGTTTGTTTATATTAATAGTTCTTGTTGGTACTACAAATGCAGTTAATATAACTGACGGCTTAGATGGACTTGCTGGTGGTCTTTGTGCAATTGCCTTATTTGCATTTGGACTTATTGCTTGGAATACAAAATGGATGGAAGGAAACATGGAGGTAGCAATTTTTTGTTTCGTTTTAATTGGAGCCGTAATTGGTTTTCTAATGTTTAATACCCATCCAGCTAGAGTTTTTATGGGTGATACTGGTTCTATGGCATTAGGTGCAGCTATTGCAACAATTGCTATTATTACAAGACATGAAGTTTCTTTAATATTAATTGGTGGTGTGTTTGTTATAGAAGCATTAAGTTCAATTATTCAAATAATTGCAATTAGAAAATTTCATAGGAAAGTATTTAAGATGGCACCAATTCATCATCATTTTGAACAACTTGGCTGGGCCGAAGTTGACATTGTAAAAGCATTTTGGGTAGTTGGTTTCTTATTAGCAATGATTGCTATAACATATGGCGTTTGGTTATAAATAAAAAAAATGTTTTATACTAAACATTTTTTTTTATGTAAAATAATATTATTAATATAAAGGAGATATATTAATAATATGAAAAATAAATCATTTGATATTTTACTTTTTATAGCGATTATAGCAATGGTTATTTTTGGAATAATAATGATTTATTCTTCAAGCTACATATGGGCCGAATATAAATTTAATGATCCATTTAAATATGTCAAATCTCAAACTGTTTTTTTTATAATTGGAATATTTTTAATGTTATTAATATCTAAAATTGACTATAATTTCTATAAAAAAAAATCTAATTTACTTTTACTAATATGTTTTATATTATTAATTTTAGTTCTAATACCAGGAATTGGTAAAGTAAGAAATGGGGCAAGAAGTTGGTTTGGAATTGGTCCTTTAGGAATACAACCAAGTGAAGCTACAAAAATTGCTTTAATTATTTTTGTAGCAAAATATCTCACTAATAACAATAAAGATATAAAAAGTATAAAAAAAGGAGTTTTACCAATATTATCAATAATTATTTTATTTTTTGGTTTAATAATGTTAGAACCAGATTTTGGAACAGGTATGGTAATGGTTGCCACATTAATAGTAATCTTATTTATTTCAGGTGTTAATATTTCATTCTTTTTAAAATCATCTATAGTTGGAATTGTTGGAATTGTTAGTTTAATTATTGCTGCTCCATATCGTTTAAAAAGAATTATATCTTTTATTAATCCATGGAACGATCCTTTAGGAAGTGGATTTCAAATAATTCAATCATTATACGCTATTGGTCCTGGTGGTCTTTTAGGTCAAGGTTTTTTAAATTCACGACAAAAACACTTTTATTTACCAGAACCTCAAACTGATTTTATCTTCTCTATTATCTCTGAAGAATTTGGCTTTTTAGGAGTTTTAATTGTCACATTCTTTTTTGGATTCATATTTTATAGAATGATAAAAATTTCTTTAAAAGCACCAGATAATTTTGCAAAATATTTATCATTTGGATTATCATTTGGAATTGTTTTACAAGCGGTGCTTAATCTAATGGTGGTTGTTGGATTAATACCTGTTACAGGTGTTACTCTTCCCTTTTTATCTTATGGTGGATCCTCATTACTTGTTTCTATGGCATCAATTGGAATAATATTAAATATTTCTCGATATGAAAAATAAAGCAATTTTTTGCTTTATTTATTATTTAAAATTTAACATTTTATTTATTATTTCTTTAATTCTTGCTTCATTAAATGGTTTTGACAAAACATCAATAATTGGGTATTTAAAAACCTTATTAATCGAATCTTTAGAATCTTCTCCAGTAATTATTGAAACTGGTATCTTTTTAAATAAATTATTTTCTTTAAAATAATCTAAAACTTGATACCCATTAACATTTGGCATATTTAAATCAAGAAGCATAGCAATTATATTACTAGAATCATTTTTTATAATATTTAATGCCTCCTGTCCATCATTAGCTATTTTTACATTATATTCATTTCCAAGCATTTTTTCGATATAAGAAACAATAATTGTAGAGTCATCTACTACTAATATAGTATTAGATAAATTATTAACATTATTATCTTGATTTAAATTATTTACCATAGGTGAAGTTTTACCAAAATATTGTTTAACTAAATTGGATATAAAACTTGCTTCATTCATAAATTCATTAAAATGTTCAGTAACAAAATATATGTCATTACTTTTCCCAGCCATTTCATGCTGATAAGCAATTTCAGCTAATTTTTCAAAGCCAAAAGTTCGAGCATCACTTTTTAAAGAATGAGATAATATTGCATAATTAGCCATATCACCAATCTCTTTATATGTTTTTATTTTAGAAATTTTTTCATCAACAATATTTAAAAATTCAAATAAAAGTTCATCATAAGTCTGCATGTCACCAAATAATTCTAAACTTTTTTTTACATTTACATTATTATTAATTAATAAATTAACATCTTTCATTATATACACGTCCTATTCTATAATTAATTATAACATAAATAATTTACTTATTTAAGAATTAATTTATTAATTTGTAAAGTTAATATCTAAAATTAAACTAAATAATAAATACCAATATTTAAATATTGGTATTAATTTTCAATAAATTTATATAATATATCTAAATTTTGAATTTTAATATCTCCACTGATATTTTCAACATCCCAGGTAATATTTTCATTTAATCCTAATATTTTTCTTATTTTTTTAGATCCATTTGGAATAAAAGGATATAATAATTTTGCTAAATTTAACATAATAAAAACACATGTATAAGTAATATTATTAAATTCATCTATATTTTCTTTAACCTTAATCCATGGTTGATTTTCATCATAGTACTTATTTGCAAACATTGCATAATCTACTATATTATTTAAAGCACTTTTAAGTTCACCTTTTTCAATTAAGTTACCAACTTCTCTAAATTTATCTTTAGTTAAATTTATAACATTATTATCAATTTGTCCTTCTTTGATTGTACCAGCAAATTTTTTGTTAATAAAAGATAAATTTCTATTTACAAAATTACCAATTGTTCCAACTAAAAATTTATTATGAATTTGAATAATATCATCAATTGTACAATTGCTATCATTTTTTTCTGGTCCTTTTAATGTTAAATAAAATCTTATAGTATCACTTTCAAACATTTCTAAAAGTTCATTTGCTGTAATCAAGTTTCCTTTTGATTTACTCATTTTTTTATCATTTAAATTAACATATTCACTAGAAATAATATAATCTGGCAATCTATAGTTCAAATTTAACCCTTTAATTAATGCTGGAAAAATTATAGTATGAAATGGAATATTATCTTTTCCGTGAACGTAATAAGTACGCAAATTAGGATTATCATCATTTATAAACTTACTAAAATCTATACTACGTTTATCAGCAACTTCTTGTCCAACTGACAAATATCCCATAACTGCCTCAATCCATACATATATTCTTTTATCTTCATATCCTTTGACAGGAACTGGTATACCCCATTCTAATTGACGAGTTGCCGCTCTATCTAAAAGACCCAAATTCAAATATTTTTGTGCTTCACCTAATGCATTATTACGCCAAGTATTTTTATTTTTATTTATTAAATTTTGTAGTACATCTTTAAATGAAGATAACTTAAAATATAAATGTTTATTATTTTTTAAAGTCGTTAAGTTACTGCATTCCTTACATTTTTTATTAATTACTTCACTGCTATTTAATGAAGCATTACAATTTTCGCATTGATCTCCAGTACTTATCCCACCACAATGAGGACAAGTTCCAATTATTTCTCTATCAGATAAAAATTTATTACAATGCTCACAATAATCTTGTTCAACTTCTTTTTCATAAATATATTCATTTTGTACTAATCTCAAAAACATTTTTTGAACATATTTTTCATGATACTCTGACATTGTAGATGAATATTCATCGTATTCAAAATCTAAATTATCAAAAGTTTTTCTAAATTCTTCATGATAAAAAGACGCAATTTCTTTAGGCTCTTTTTTTTCTTCCTTTGCTCTTAGAGTAATTGGCGTTCCATGACAATCACTTCCAGATACATAAATTACCTCATCGTTATTTGATCTATAATATTTGGCAATTATATCACCTGGTAAAAGTGCAGCAACATGTCCTACATGTAAAAAATAATTAGCATATGGCCAAGCTCCCCCAATAAATATTTGTCTTTTCATAAAAAATTCTCCTTTATAACAAATTATATACTATCATAAAAACACTAATTTAGCAATTATTTATTTTTTGTATATTCTTTAATTTTCCTCTTAGCTAAAGTAGTTTGAACATTATCAAGCCACTCTTTTTTAGGTCCAAAAGATAAATTATCATTTAATATTTTTACCCGATCATTATTATGTAAAATATAATCAACTGGAACAAATTTATCATTAACCACTGCTCCTATAATAGTATTTCCCAATTCAGTGTGTATTTTATATGCTAAATCAATTGGCGTAGAATTTTTTGGTAATTCTATTATATCACCCTTAGTTGTATAAACATATATTAAATCGGAAAATAATTCTTTTTTAACTTGATCTACAAATTTTTTATTATCACCAAAAACTTTATTTATTTCGATTAATGATTTAAAAAATTGAAATTTTTCTTTTAAATCTTGTTGCATTTTTTTTCTAACATCAACTGATGTTAAATCCCAGTATGTAGCTAACCCAAAAGATGCTACTTTATCCATATCAAAAGTTCTAATTTGAACTTGAACAAGTCTTTCGTTAGGGCCAAAAACAGTTGTGTGTAGTGATTTATACATATTGTTTTTAGGATTACAAATATAATCTTTAAATTTTTCATTAAATGGATGATATTTTTGATGAATTAATCCTAAACTTATATAACAATTTTCTATAATATCCACCATAACTTTTAAGGAAAATAAATCATGAATATCAGAAAACTTCTTATTTTCATTTAAATTTTTATATATTCCATAAATATTTTTAGTTCTTACTTTTATTTCATTAAATATATTTTTGTTAGCTAATAAATTTTTTATATTAAATAGCATTTCATTTAAACTATTTTTATTATCAAATTCTATTTTTGTTTTTCTTTCTAAAATTTTTTTATAAGTATCAGGTTTTAAATATTGTAAAGAAATATCTTCTAACTCTGATTTAATCCTATAAGCTCCTATATAATATGCAAGAGGAGCAAATATTTCTATAGTTTCTAAAGAATTTTCTTTTTGTTTAAATTTTGATTTATATTGTAATGTACGCATATTATGTAATCTATCAGCAAGTTTAATAATAATTATTCTTACATCTTCTGTAATACCCGTTATTATTTTTCGAGTATTAGCAAAATTAATTGCACTTTCAGTAGAAAAATTCATTTTAGAGATTTTTGTTACACCATCAACTAAATTGGCAGTAGTTTCATTAAAAATATTTTTAATTTCTTCTTTTGTAGTATTAGTATCTTCAAGAGTATCATGTAAAAGTCCAGCACAAATTGTATCCATATCAGCATGCATTTCGGCTAAAATATAGGCAACATTTAAAGGATGGATTATATATGGCTCACCACTTTGTCTTGTTTGATTAATATGTTTTAATTTTGCAAATTCATAAGCTTTTTTTACTTTTTCTAACTCAAAAAAATTATATTCTTTTATTTTTTTTAATAAGCTTTCAATTGTTACTTGTTCCATAATACCCTCCTAAAAAAAAATAATCTCTCTAAAGATTATTTATAAAAATAAAGCATAAAAAATAAATTAAAGTTAAACATATTAATATTAAATTAAAAAAATAATTTCTTTCTTTTATTTTTTTCATACTTAACCTCTAAATTAATATTTAATATGATTTTATTTTAAATTTTAAATTTTGTCAATAATAATATATAATATAATCAAAATTTTTTTAATTTTGTAAAGCATTATAATTTTTTAATACTTCATCAGCATTTAATGCTCTACTATATACTTTTATATTAGATATTGTTCCGTTAAAATTTGTTTCAGGATTCCAACAATAAGAAGAAGTTTCAGGAAATGAATCACATCCAATCATAAGTGGACTAGACTCTGAATGTAAAATCGGTTTTTTTTCATCGGAAAGATGCACACTTGGTTTTATTTCTTCTCCATTTACATATAATCTTAAATCAAGTCCATCATATGTTCCTACTATATGATATTTAGTATTTATATTTATAGGTGCTTGTATTTTAGAATACCATTGATTATGTGCTGTATAAACTGAAAATACTAAAGACTGACTTTCACTTTCATAAATAAAGCCATATCCTCCATTTTCTACACTATCTAAAATAAAAACTCTTTTATTATCTTTTAAAATAAATTCAATTTCTAAACTTACATAATCATAATTTAAATATCCAATAAATGCATTACTTCGATTATTTCTATCAAATGAAAGTCCTTCACTTGTTTTTGTTGCACCTTCTACTTTTCCATTATATCTATTTCCTGATTTGTCTATTAATGTTTCATCGGCATTTTCTAAACTTCTTTTATTATATAATAGTTCTAAGCCTTCTCTTACTATACTTTTGTCTTTTTCTTCATAACTTCCACTTTCTTTTATTCCTATTGTTCCCTCGATTGTTAATCCTTGATTATAATCTTGGTTTTCTTTTGTTTCTTTTAATTGAAAAGTTATTTTATATGTTTGAGTTTCTTTACTTTTTATTGTTTGCCCTTTTATTATTCCTAAGTTTTCTCCTGCTTCTGGTACTTTACTTTCAGTAAGGCCTTTACATCCACTTGTACATGTTATTGTGTATACTAACTCATCTTTTAATATTTCATTATCAAGTTTTAACCACACTAAATCATATGTCACATCTACACTTCCAGTATTTTCTACTGTTACTTCTTTTGTCTTACTCCATCCAGGACTTATTTCCGTAGCGTTAAATGAAGGTGTTTTATCTGAAAAACTTAAAGATAATGTTCCGGTTTTAGTTACTACATTTTCTGCATTTGTATTTCCACTTATTGTTGCACTAAAGTAGGCATAAGAACTTCCTACTATTAAAATACTTATTAAACACATTGTAATTATTAATATTATATATTTTTTCTTCATTTTTTTACCTTCTTAAGTGTATTATATAATACTACCCCCCCCAGTCAAGAAAGTGTTTATAAGTTTAATTAAAAAATTTAATAAATTAATTAAGATCTGTAGTCTTTTTTAAAGTACAAAAATTTTTACAACCACCTACTGGCTTCCCTGTTGTATCTACTGTAATATTATTTTTATCTTTACCAGTTGCAGAATATCCATTATTATCATTTGTAATATTAATATAATTTATTTTTCCATACTCGTCAAAATTTATACATGCATGATATCCCTTTTTGTTACTTACATATTTACTTTCAGCTAATGCTACATAAGAAATTGTACATGATTCTGTTAGATCTGATGCAATATAAGCATTTTCTGCTGCTCTAACAATAGATGTTGCTTCATCTTTAAAAGCGTCTTTTCTGGCTTTATTCATTATGTTTAAAACACTTGGAAGTGCTATTAAAATTAATACTGACAATATAACAATAACAGCTAGTAATTCTATTAATGTAAATCCTTTTTTATTTTTCATTATTTTCCTACTTTCTTTATAAATTTTTTTAATTTTGTAAAGCATTATAATTTTTTAATACTTCAGCCTCTGTTAATGCTTTGTTATATACTTTTATATTGGATATTGTTCCTTTAAAATAATAATTTATATTGTTATAAAAAGTGTATCCAAGTTTTAAATTTTCCGTTGTAGATTTTATTTTCCCAGAAATAGATGCATTATTTACAAGTTTTCCATTTACATATAATTTTAAATTTGTTCCATCATATACACCGGCTGCATGATATTTACCTGGTGTAATTGTAGTTGGAATATATAAGTGTTTAGAATCAAATACAAAATCTGCATACATATTTCCATTTTCATTAAGAGATAATGAATAACCACCAATAGTTTTATCAACATTAGATATTATAAAAGAACTATGTTTTACAGTATAGGAAAACTCTGCCTCAACTGTTACATAATCATAATTAAGATTTCCTATTTCTACATAATCATTTGTTCCATCAAATGAAAGTCCTTCACTTGTTTTTGTTGCACCCATTACTTTTCCATTATGTCTATTTCCTGATTTGTCTATTAATGTATCATCGGCATTTTCTAAACTTCTTTTATTATATAATAGTTCTAATCCTTCTCTTACTATACTTCTGTCTTTTTCTTCATAGCTTCCACTTTCTTTTATTCCTATTGTTCCCTCGATTGTTAATCCTTGATTATAATCTTGGTTTTTACTTGTTTCTTTTAATTGAAAAGTTATTTTATATGTTTGAATTTCTTTACTTTTTATTGTTTGTCCTTTTATTATTCCT
>CANQYB010000002.1 GCA_947627975.1 uncultured Bacilli bacterium
TGTTATCCCTTATTTCATAAAAGTTTAGTAATGTGTAAAACTTATTTCGATAAATTAGGCCATAAAAAAATCATCCTAATTTTCTAATAAACTTTATAGGATAATTTAGTTTATTTTTTTATAATTCTGTTTTATAACTTTTCATCATAATAACTAAACATTTTATTAATTATATTATTTCCAAGTTGAGTAATTTTTGAAAAATCTGACATTAAATTTTTAAATTGTATATCATTTAGTATTTCTGATAAATATTTTATAGATAAATAACTTAAGTCATAACCATTATAATCTTCATTAACAAATGACTTTCCATGTTTTAAACTATTCATCTGTGGTATTATTTTTGTTTTTTCTCTTACATAAAAATAAAAGTCTTTAAAAGTATCATCAGTTAAAGAATCTTTTTCTCCTGACATAAATTGTGCCATACCTTCATCATACCAAACTATTCTTTTTGAATAATCATTATTCAATACATATTTCATATATAAAATATGAAATAACTCATGACTAGCTGTATATAATCTTTTTAATTGAAATTCAGGATTCACATAAGCATTTACCATTCCATTATCATAAGTACCCTCAGCATATTTAGGTAACGAATCTCTTTCCCCTCTTATAGAATAGATAAACTCTCTAAATTTTTCAACATTATCAAAATAATTAACAACTATTTGTTCATTATCAGTAATATCAAAAAACAATTTAAATTCTTTTATTTTTTGATTAAGTAATGGTATAGTTGCTTCTGCTAAATCTTCTAAACTTTCTGAATAATTAATCTTACATAAACTTGTTTCTAATTTTTTCACTATTACCACCTTATTGTTAATTATACCATATAAAAAGACATTTTTCTTACAAATCCTTTAATGCAATAATATTATTTATTTTACTACTCATTATTCTCCATAAAAATTCTATCCCCCTTTTGCACTATATAATAATCATTTGTTGATGGTAAAAAATATTTACCATTAACATAATTAGTTAATGCATAAACAACCGCTTCTCCCAATTTTTCATAATTATTTAATAAGTTATTATAATCATCTTCATTGTTAATGTACCCATAATTTATAATAATTGCTTCAATATTTCCTGTATCTCTTAATAAATAATAATAATCTTTTTCTGGAGAACTTGGTAATCTTCTTTGATAAAATTTATTTACTTTTTGTCCACTATTTTCAAGACTGTTTGCTATAGTATTTGAAAGATTATCACTATTACGAAGAGCATAAATTATTTCTGCTCCTCCCTCACTTCCACTATTAATACTATTTGCAACTAATATAACATCATTTTTATTACCAAATTTATTATTTATTAATTTTATTCTTTCATCATTAGAAATTGTTTCATCACTAGTTCTAGTAATAAATGATTCTATACCTAGTTCTTTTAATCTATTATTTATATATGTTGCGATTTTTAAGTTAAAATCTTTTTCAATTAAGTCATTATATTTATTCCCAACATCACTTCCTCCTCTAGATGCATCTATAATAATTTTTTTCACTATTATCACCTAATATAAAATATGAAAATAAAAAAAACAAGTGTCTATTCACTTGCTTGTAATTTAACATTAAAAGTTTTTGTGTCATTACCTCTTTTTACTTTAACACTAATTTTATCTCCAATATTATGTTTATATAAATAGTATCTTAAAGTTGCTGATGAAGTTACTTTATTATCATCAATTCCAATAATTATGTCTCCACTTTTTAATCCAGATTTCTCAGCTGATGAGTTTGAAACAATAGTTTCAATAACAACTCCTTCTTGACTTTGGGTAAATCCAAATAAACTTTCTGTATTTTCTTTCATAGTAATTCCCAATGCTGGCCTAGCTATTTTTCCATTTTTTTCTATTTGTTTTGCATAGTTAATAGCATCTTCAATGGGAATAGCAAATCCCATTCCTTCAACACCAGATGAAACCAATTTCATATTTGTAATACCTATTACTTCACCATTAGAATTAACAAGTGGGCCTCCACTATTACCAGAATTTATGGCAGCATCAGTTTGAATTACTTTCATTATATAATCTCCTTGTGAAGAAGAATAATCGGATAAACTAACTGCTACCATTCTATCCTTTCCGGAAATTATTCCTCTTGTTACAGTTCCAGAGTATGAATTATCAAGTGGAGCTCCAACTGTAAATACTGTATCTCCAAGTTTACTATCTTCACTTTTTCCTATTTCGGCAACAGATATAATATCATTTTTACTTAGTTTTAAAACAGCTATATCAGCATAATTTTCTCCACCAACAATTTTAACATCATAAGTTTTATTATTTGTGAAAGTTACTTTTACACTATCACATCCATTAATAACATGATTATTAGTTAAAATATATGCATCATTGTCACTAATTTTATAAACAAATCCACTTCCCGAAGTTGCTTGTTGCATTCCCTTGTATCCAGAAACAATAACTACTGCATCATAAATTTTATCAACAGACTGAGCAAGCCCTGTATCATGAATTGTAACATTTTTTTTCTGAGCACTTACTGCAAGAGTATTATTATTTATTGGAAATTTTGCCATTAATAAATACATTCCTCCTGCCCCTATAAATAATGTTATTATTATAATAATTGTATAAATTAACACTTTTGTTCCATTTTTCATTTTAATCTATCCTCACAATCTCTTTAAAATTTTGGGGAAATCCCATTTGGTCTAATACTTTATTTATACTTATTACATTTAGTTTACCAGCAAGTACTTCCTCTTCATATGTAATTTCTTTTATAAGTAAATTAAATTCTTCTTTTCTTAGCATACTTTTTAAAATTATTATTAATGCAAATAAATCATTTCTACCATATATATATTCCCCATCCATTTTAGGAATATTCAGCAAATGATGATACTTATTATTATTTATACATTTTTGTGTTCTATGTTCATAAAGTATATCTTCATGAGCACACAAATTTCTATAGTTAGAAAGTATTGGTAAATAGTCTAATAAGTTGTCCACCGATATATCATAAATTTTAGATATTTCTTCTTGATCATCAGTTTTCATGACACTAAATAATTCACACACTATTCCAAAAGACAAAACTTTTACTACTACCCAAAATGGAATAAATCCATAAAAATTTATATAATGCATTGTAGCAGTATGTTGCATACCATTAACTCTTATTTGCCTTTTCATCTTTTTTATAAGATCATTTACTTGTTTAGTTTTTTCCTTAGAATTATTAAAGTTACTTGTTTTTAAATAATCCTTTTCTCTAAAACCATATTTTTTTGATAATTGATAAGAAATTATACTTTTTAAATTATTTTCAACTATTAATAAATTTTTAAAAATAATATTTCTAATTTGTCTATCGAAATTAAACATTGCATACAATTCTCTAAAATTAGTATTTGGCAAAAAAGTACGATCTTTTTTTGATCTTAAAAACAAATGTCGATAACCACTTACAAAAAAATAGTTTTCTCTCATTAAGATATCTTTGACAAAATCAATATCATCTATTACAAGGCCTTTATTCTTTAAAATTTCAATTTGTTCATCAATTGTTTTAAATGATTTTGTTTTCATAAAAATAATCTCCTATTTTTATAATTATAACATATTTTAAAAAAAATTATAACCTTTTTATAATAAATGCTATATTATATAATTAAGTAGGTTATTATTTTTTAGGAGGAAATATGCCATCAATAGAAACACATAAAATTTTTGGAAATGATGTTTTAGCAAAAACAAATTTAACTAATATTGATAAAAAAATATATACAATATTTAACCAAAGTTTTGATAATTTTTTTTACTATAAATTTTTCAGTTTAAAAAAATGTTATGAAACAAATTATTTAAAAGAAAAAGGTCATAGACAGCATTCAAGAGATTACTTAATAAATATTGCCGATAATATTTTGAAGTTTAAGTTAAATAATAGTCAATGTCGAGCATATTTGTTTGGTTCAATTAATCATTATGTTCTTGATTCAACATGCCACCCATTCATTTTTTATAAAACAGGAGCATTTAAACCAGAAAAAAAAGAAACTTATAAATATAATTCGCTTCACAGTAAAATGGAATTAATGCTAGATTGTTATTTTTACGAGCAAAATAATGATAAAAAATTTTATAAATATAAGGGTTATCTAGATAACTTCCCTAAAGTAAAATTTAGCAAAAAATTAAATGAATTGATTGATAAATCAATATTTGATACATTCAATATCAAAAACGCTTCAAAATTATATTACAAAAGTTATAAAGAGGGACGTTTTATTTTTAAACATGGGGTGTATGATCCACTGGGAGTAAAAAAAATAATTTACAAATTTATAGATACTTTGAGTCCTAAGAAATTTCGAAGATGTAAATATGTTTCAAATTATATAAAAAAAATTGATGAAAAATATTTAAATTTAGATAAAAAAACTTGGTATCATCCAGTAACTAAGGAAGCATTTGATTATAGTATTTTAGATTTATATAATATAGCTTTAAAAAAATCAATTAATTATTTTAATTATTTTGAAAAATATTTGAATAAAAAAATTACTAGAAAAGAACTTTATAAAAAAATAGATAATATTTCATACATTAATGGACTAAATTTGGATAAAAAGTATGTTTTAAAATATTTTGAATTTTAAATTTTATTTGTACTACTTGCAATCGTTTTTGCAAGTTTTTTTTGATAAGATGGTTTTATTAAAAGATTACGTTCATAATAATTTGATAAAAATCCACATTCTATCAAAACTCCTGGAACTTCTAATTTATTATACATGTAATAATTATTATTTTTCATAAGTTTTATTTTTCTATTTGTGTTTGTTTTTTTGTTTAAATCATGTTGTAAAATTTGGGCAATTTTTTTATTTGTTTTAAATTTATTATTATAAAAAATTTGAGGCCCATAATAAGATGAATCTGATAAATAGTTTAAATGAATTGAATAATATACATATGCATTTGAATTATTTATTAATTTAATTCTATTATCAAAATCGCTTTTTTTTCTCCTATAATAATTAGGAGATGCTAAATCATAATCGCCATCTCTTGTCAAGTAAACATTAGCCCCATATTCAACTAAATAATTTCGTAAATATTTTCCTATTTTTAAATTTAAATCTTTTTCTAAAATATTTTTATAACTAGTCCCTGGGTCTTTTCCTCCATGACCAATATCTAAAATAATAGTTTTACCTAATAAAGATAAATCATGCGTATCTATTGCCTTAGGTGAAAAAGTAAATAATAAAAAAGTAAATGTAAAAATAATTATAAATTTATATGTTTTCATAATAAAATATATGAAAATAAAACATATTTATTTATAATTAATATTATTTTATACGATTTATTAATTTCTGATTTCTAAATTATTTTTTTATCATTTTTATTTTTTCATCTCTTTAATAGCAATTGTAGCTGCTATACTTCCATCACTTACTGCCGTAGTTAATTGTCTTAAGTTTTTTACTCTTGCATCTCCTGCTGCATAAATACCATTTGTTTTAGTATAAACATCATTTGAAGTTATTATATATCCTTTATCATCTAAATCAACTATATTTTTAAAAATTTCGTTTTTAGGCTCTTGTCCAATTGCTATAAATAAACCATCAATTTTTAAACTCATTTTTTTATTTAAATTATTTTTTACAACAATACTTTCTAGTTTTTTATTTCCCTCTAAAGATATAATTTCAGAATTAAAAATAAAATCTACGTTATTTTTTGTTTTTAATTCTTCAATATATTTATTTTCCCCACTAAAAGTATCTCTTCGATGAATTAAATAAACTTTGGAAGCTAAACTAGATAAATATATTGCTTCTTCTAAAGCAGAATTTCCTCCCCCATTAACAGCTACTATTTTATTTTTGTAAAAATTTCCATCACACGTTGCACAATAAGATACACCTTTACCAATAAATTTTTGTTCATTTGCAATATTTAATTTTCGATTTGTAGCGCCAGTAGCTATAATTACTGAATTAGCAACATATTTATTTTTTTCGGTTAAAACTGTCTTATCTTTTTCAATTTTAATAACAGTTTCAAATTTTATTTCTACACCTAAATTTTTAACTTGGGAGTATAAATTTGTAGCAAAATCAAATCCTGATATTGATTCTATTCCTGGATAATTTTCTATTTTATTGGCATTTATTATTTGTCCACCATAATTTTTAGCTTCTAAAACGAGAACTTTTTTATTTGCTCTTTTTAAATATAGCGCGCTTGTAAGTCCCGTAGGCCCAGCTCCAATAACTATAACATCATACATATAAATATTCCTTTCATTTTTTGTTATTTATAAAAAAGATTGATTTAAAAATCAATCTTCATTACTATCTTTATTATCAATCATGTTTTCAATGCAATCAATATTTTTATTTTCAACAATTGCATCAATTTGTTCTTTTGTTATTGTTTCATATTTCATTAATGCTTCACTGATTAACATAACTAAATCTTTATTCTTTTGTAAAATAGATTTAGATTCTTTATAACATTGATCAATAATTTTTCTTTCTTCTTCATCTATTTCATGTGCTACTTTATCAGAGAAATTTTTAGTTTTTCCATAATCTCTACCTAGGAAGACACTTTCATTTGGTGTCTCTAATTGTAATGGTCCAAGATCACTCATTCCATATTCTGTAACCATACTTCTAACTATTGAAGTTGCTTTCTTAAAATCGTCTGATGCTCCAGTTGTTATTTGACCTAAAAATAATTCCTCTGCAACACGTCCTGATAATAAACCAGTTATGCTTGCCAATAATTCTTCTTTAGTTGAAATAGCAATTTTTTCTTCTTTTGGTAACATCATAGTATATCCCCCAGCCATTCCACGAGGAATAATTGTTATTTTATGTACTTCATTTGCATCCTTTAATTTTAATCCAACAACAGCATGACCAGCCTCATGAATACTTACAAGACGTTTTTCTTTTTCAGTTATTTTTCTAGAAGTTTTAGCTGGACCTAATAAAACTCTATCTGTAGCTTCATCTATTTCATTCATATTAATTTCACTTTTATTTCTTCTAACAGCAAGTAAAGCAGCCTCATTTAATAAATTTTCAAGATCTGCACCACTAAATCCTGGAGTTCTTGCAGATATATTTTTTAAATTAATATCAGAGCCTAATTTTTTATTTTTAGCATGAACTTCAAGAATTTGTCTACGTTCATTTGAATCAGGTAAACTAACAGTTACTTGTCTATCAAATCTTCCTGGACGAAGCAATGCTGGATCTAATACATCTGGTCTATTTGTCGCAGCAATTATAATAATACCTGTATTTTCACCAAAGCCATCCATTTCAGTTAATAATTGGTTAAGTGTTTGTTCTCTTTCATCATGTCCGCCACCAATACCACTTCCACGTTGACGACCAACAGCATCTATTTCATCAATAAATATTAAACATGGAGCAGTTTGTTTTGCTTGCTTAAACATATCTCTTACACGAGAAGCTCCAACTCCAACAAATAATTCAACAAAGTCTGAACCACTTATAAAGTAAAATGGTACGTTTGCCTCACCTGCAACAGCTCTAGCTAGTAATGTTTTTCCTGTTCCTGGAGGACCTACAAGTAAAACACCTTTAGGAATTCTTGCACCTAAAGCTTGAAATTTTTTAGGATTTTTTAAAAAGTCAATTAATTCGGCAACTTCTTCTTTTTCTTCTTTTAAGCCAGCAACATCCTTAAATTTAACTTTTTTCCCTCCATCAGATAATCTTGCTTTACTTTTTCCAAAATCCATTGATTTGCTATTTCCACCTGCCAATTTTGAAAAAAATATAAAACAAATAACAGCTAATAATACAAGTGGTAATAAATTTACAATTATATTAATTACAGAATTATTTTCAGGATTTGACTTTGTCGTTACTTTAAATCCTTGATTATCCGCATATACTAATATTTTTTTCATTACACTTTCTGATAATGGAACTTTAACCTTAAAAGATTCATCATTTTTATAATCTTTTAATTTTCCAGAAATATCATATATTCCCGCACCAGTTTTAGTAGTTATTGTAATTTCTGAAACGTCTCCATCACTTAATTCTTTAATCAATTCATCATATGAAAAATCATTAATTTTAACAGTAGAAAAATTAAATAAAAATAAAACGCCAATTATTACAACTGCTAAAATTAAGTATGGAAAAAATGCTTTATTTAAATTCTTTTTATTTTTCATTTAAAAATTCCTCCTTTAAGCTATACTTTATTATTATATCACACTTTTGACTTTTGTCTTTATCAAATTTAGATTTTTTTATTCCTGGAATCCATAAAACACGTTTTTTACTATCAATTAAAATAGGTTGAATTTCTCTTTGCCCTTTAGGAATCTTACTATCTATAAAAACACGATTTACTTTTTTATGGCCATTTTTAAGTTCAATTATTAATCCATCTTCCTTATTAATTATGTAAAGTGGCAAATCAATATCTTTTAAAGATAACCTAAAAATATTATTACTTTTTTCTGTGCTTTTTTCTATAATTTCTAATTTATAGTTATTATTTTCATAATATTTTTCAAATTTAATTACTTCTTTTTTTGGTTTCTCATTATTTATTTTATTAAAATATATATACCCATATTCTTTTTTAATATTTAAATTATTAGGAAAACAAATATTAGTATTTTGTTTTTTTGAATTGATTAATTTAAATAATAAATTAATATGTCTATCATTTAACAGATAAATATTATCATCATATATTTTATATAATATTTCCTTTATTATACTTTTTTGTATAAGAGGTTCTTCTTTTTTTAATTTAGAAATGTTTAAATAATTATTTTTATATATATAATCTATTTTATTTATAACTAAATTTTTTATATAATCATCATATTCAATAATTAAATTGCTAAACTTATTAAATTTTTCTATTACTTTATTATTTTCCTTGTGTAATAAAGGTAAAATATCAATTCTAAATCTGTTTCTTGTATATTCCTTGCTAGCATTTGTTTTATCTAAAACATATGGTATATTATTTTTTTTGTTATAATTAATTATTTCCATTTTAGATTTATTTATTAAAGGTCTAACAATTATATATCCATTTCTTTTTGTTTCTCTTTTAAAACCTGAATATCCTAAAAAAGATGTTCCTCTTACTAAATGCATAAGAATTGACTCAATTAAATCATCCCCATGATGAGCAGTAAATAAATATTTTGCATTATATTTATTAATTATTTTTTCCATATAATTATATCTAATATCTCTTGCTTCCTTATGAAAATTTTGATTAGTATAATTTTCAATTTTCATAGTTTCAAAAATTAATTTTCTTTCTTGACAATAATTTTTTACAAAAATTTCTTCATCTTTACTTTCTTTTCTTACATTATGATTAATATGAGCAACGATAATTTTTATTTTCTTTGAAACTTTTAATAACAAATTTAACAAACACATTGAATCAGGACCACCAGAAAGAGAAACAACTACTATATCATTGCTTTTAAGTAAATTATCTAAATAGTTTATTTCTTCAATCATAAAAGTCCTCCTTAATATTTTATTTGTGCTAGATATAAACCTTGTGGTGGGGCAGTTGGTAATCTTTTTTCAATTTTTTTATCTAAAATATTTTTTACTTCTTGTAAAGTTATTTTATTTTGACCAACATACATTATTGCTCCAACTAAATTTCTTATCATATATGTATAAAAACTTTTTCCAACAAATTTAATTGTTATAATATTTCCTCTTTTATTTATTTTTATACATTTTATAATAGATTCGTAATTATTATTAAATCTTTTCCCAGAAACAAAATATTCAAAATCGTGTGGTCCTTCAAATATTTTACAGCACTTTTTCATTTGCTTATAGTCTAATTTCTTAGAAAATTGATACATGTAGCTTTGATAAAAAGGTGTTTTTTCACCAATATTTATTTTATAAAAATAAGTCTTTAATTTGACTGAAAATCTCGCATGAAAATTTTCGTTAACTAAAATACAATTTTTTATAACAATAAATTTATCAATATAATTATTAATTACTTTTATTAAATCTTTTGGGTTAATATAATTATTTAATTCAAAATGAGCTGTTTGACCTAAAGCATGCGCCCCTTTATCAGTTCTTCCTGCACCCCAAATGTTTGTTTGACATTTATTAATTTTACTTAATACTCTTTCTATTTCTCCTTGCACTGTTTTAGTATCTTTAAGGCGCTGAAACCCATTAAATTTTGACCCATCATAAGCAAAAGTTATTAAATACTTATATTTTTTATTATTATTGCACATCTCTATACACCGCTTTAATTAATTCATTAAGACTATTATAATATATAAAAGGATGAATTTCATCATTAATCAAATTACAAAATTTTGTAATTGGCGCAATATCTAAATATTTACTTATATTTTTATCTTGTAAAAAACTTTTGTTGTAATAACTAATTCTTTTATTGTTTAAAATATATAAATCATCAACAAAATCTAATATAAATTGTGCATTGTTAGAAATACAAATTATAGTTTTGTTATATTCTTTCTGAAGATTTTTTAATAGTTTTTTCAAATTAATTTGATCTTTATAATTAAAGTGTCTTTCAAAATTATCAAGTATTATTATTTCTGGATTATAAATGATAATAGAAGCCAAATAAACTTTCTTTTTTTCACCAAATGATAAATTTTTTATTTTTTTATATAAATACTCTTCGTTAAGTCCAACCATATTTAAAATTTCAATCATTCTTTTTTGTTTATTACAATTAACATTATAAAATTCTAAACCTTTTTCTAATTGTTTTTTTACTGTTTTAAATTTTTTATAGTAATTAATATCATCAAAAAGTACTCCAATTTTATTGTGTAAATTATGACTTACGCCCCTTATATTAATTTCCTCATTCTCTATTAAAATTTTACCATTATTAATAGTTTTTAATCCAGCAAATACTTTAGCTAAAATACTTTTATCATCATCCCCAATAAAACATGTAACTCTGTTGGCATTTATTGAAAAACTTTCATTCATAAAAACATTATCAATTGTAACTTTACAAAATTCTATTTCCATAATGCTTCCACCAACTCTCTTTCATTTTTAAATAGTTTGTCTATTAAATTGTAGTGCTTTAGTTGAATAGACAAATCAATAATAAAAGGATTTTTTAAGCCCAACCGTTTAATTATTTTTTCATTTTCTAATACTTTTAAAGTTTTTCCATTAATTAAAATTTTACAATTATCTAAAATATATAAATAATCAGAATATAAAATGTCTTCAGGATTTGTAGTTGTATATACTAATTTTAAATTATTAGATAAAATATGATTAAAAAATTTATCTTTTTGTTCCTTATTTAAATCCCATAAATCATCGTCTAAAAATATAATTGATTTATTTTTATTTAAATTAAAATTTTTATTTTTTATAAATATAGCATCTTCTTTAAAATTTTTATATAAATCATTTAAAGCAATAGATTTGCCAGAAGCACAAGGACCAATTATACAAATAATATTATTATTTTTTAATACTTCTTTAAACATTTAATCACCAACTTTTATATTCTATTATACAAAATTTTTGTAAAAAAAAAAGTAAAAGTTTTCTTTTACTCTACTACTCTAATAATTTTTTCTCCGTCTTTTGAATAAAGATAGGTTTCGCGAGCATAACGGGCAATATAATCAGGATCTTGCAGTTTAGTAGCATCAGCTTTTAATTGAATCTCTTCTTTAGACAATTTTTTATATTCATCTTTAAGTTTATTAGTTTGTTTAACATTATTAAAAATTTGAGTCCAATAACCAAATAAACTAACAGACATAAAACCTATAATTGCAAATAAAACTAATGTTGCAAAAAGCATTCTTCTTTTTGCTTTTTTTGATACTTTAGATTTTCTTTCCATTATAGTCACCTACTATATAGTAGTATATCATTTGACTTTAAACTTTTCAAATAATTTTTTAATTGGTATACGCTTTATTAACATAATTATTTTCTTCTGAGCAAATAAGTAACCTAAAATTACACAAAATATAAAATAAATATGTACATATCCACCATTTACTTTTATTAATAAAAGTAAATACAATAGTATATTATCTATAACAAAAATTATAGTAAAAGCTATTTTAAACAAATTGTTTTTATTATTTAAATTATTGTAGTTAATACAAGTAAAAATAGAAAAAAATATTCCAAATATAAATGAAAAAATTAGTGATTTTAGTTGAATAAACTGATTCATTATTTAAATAATTTTGAGATAAAACTATTTTCTTTATTTTTGTTTTTATCATCTATATAACTAAATCCATTAATTTGGCCTTTTATTGATACATTACCTTCATGAGTATCTAATTTTATCATTTCTAAATTTTGGCCTTTTATTAATATTGAACCCATACTACTATCAAGCAAAAATTCTTCTTTATCAAAACTAACAATTTTTTTAATTCCCGTAATAATAATATTTTTTCTTTCACTTACACTTATTTTATGACTTAAATTACTAGCATCTATAATATTATCCATATTTATTTTTCCTTTCAAAAAATAATATGCAAAAAAAAATTAGTTTAGAACTAATTTTAATTTTTACTCATTATCTTTTGGTGCTTCTTCAGCATTATTATATGCTTCAATAATTTTGTCTTCAAACATTTTACGAACTTCAGGATTTATTGGATGAGCAATATCTCTATAACCACCAGAAGTAGTTTTTCTACTAGGCATAGCTATGAACAATCCATTATCACCTTCAATAATTCTAATGTCATGAACAGCAAATGAGTCATCTAACAAAACTGATGCAAGTCCTTTCATTCTAGAACCTTCTTTTTCAATTTTACGTACATTAACAGATGTAATTTGCATAATACACTCACTTTCTAAAGTTTTCCAACTTAATTATATTTTAAGATATAAATTGGAAAAAATCAACAATATTTTATATATATGTTAACACAACATCTTTTGTTATAATATCAGCATAACTAAAACTTTTACTTTCTCCATTTATTAATATCGTAAAAATATATGGATAAATTTCATAAATACTTCCAATATATTCATCAACTTTATTTCTATTTCCATATACTTTAACTCTTACTGTTTTACCAATATTATTTTTTATTTCATCTTTTATCAAATTTATATTCATTTAAAACCCCCTTTTTATCTTGGAAATCCTACATACATAAGCCCATTACATTTTAACCCCCCTATGCCATCTTTCCCATATTTAGTTTTGCTTAACAAATTAATTAAATCAATTTCTTGATTGCGTTCTGTTAAAGCAATAGTTGATGCTATTATAGCTGGATCTAAAGCATGAATATTTATTCGCTTAGGACTTGAAGCAAAATTTGCTCCTGCTTTTATTAGTTCTTCATAATTACTTTGACATGCCCCAGCAATAATAACCAATTTTTCATGACTTTTCTCAATTTTACGTGCTAATTTTACAGCTTTTATAAAATTATTTGAATTTTTATAACTGTTTTCTCCCTTTTTATTATAATATGCATCATGCCCAGTAATGATTACAATATCAGGACTATACTCTTTTATTAAACTAGTTATTACATTGGGAATATCACTTTCATTTATTTGTTTCCCTATAGCTAAAACTTTGGCTTGTTTATAAAAATCTAAACACCTTTTTAAATAATCTTCATCTCCATCAATATGTAATATTTTTGCTGGTAAATAAAAAAAATCATTTCTATCTTCCTTAAGATTTATATAAGCATCTTTTACAAATTGTTCCTCAACTACATTATGCTCATAAATTGTTAAATCTTTATAATTACTATCAGCATATAATCTTATATCTATTCCTTTTAAATAATAAATATTATTTTTTATATTTAATACTTTAAAAATAATATCATGATTATAGCTTTTTCTAGTAACAAGATCTCCTTTTTTTATTTTCAAAAAAATATCACCCATACATTATATGCAAGAGTGATATAAATTTTCTTTTTAAATAAAATTTATTTTTTAACTAAAACATTTTCTTTTTCATGTGAATCAAATACTAATAAAAAATTTTTTAAAGATTTTAATAATGTAGTGTCAATGATTTGTTTAGATATATTATAAATACTTGCAAGTATTTCAGTCTTTATTCCTAAAAAATATGTAATTAATATATTATAAGACATATTATCCATATCATCCTTTAATTCTTCATTTAATATTTCAGCTTCCTTTTTTATATTACATAAATTATCTTTTTTATAATAAATCAAAATATTGGTAATTCCAATAACTGCATAATTATTAGCTATATTATTTAACATTAATATTCTTTTTTCTTTAAAATCATTTATTGAATTTTCTAAATTTAAAATATTATATATTAAATTTATATCCCAGTACATACCTATTGAATCTAATTTTAATGTTCGATTTACTGTTAATTTATTGTTATTATATAAAAATCTTTGTTTTTTTAACCACTTAGCTATTTTTAAATTATCAGGAATAATTAAATTTTTATGATTTTTAAAGTATTCTTTAGCTATTTTATAATTTTCATCCCATTGTTTTCTTTCTTTAAGGTAAAAAGAAAAATCATTATTATTTTTTGATTTATCATAAATTTGCCAAACCATTCCAATGTTATTTAATTTTTCTTCTCTTTCTTTACTTAATTTGTTTTTCTTTTTGAAATCTCGTTGCTTACTAATCCAATCACCCAGTTTTACTCCATCAATAATATATCTTCTTGGTACTTTTAAATTACCTTTTGCCTCATAATACTTTTTAGCAATTTTATATTTTTCATTCCATAAATCATTTCTTGTTTTTTTCAAATTATCACCTCTTTACCCTAAATGTTTTATTTTTTTCCCAATTAATTCCTATTGATTCTAATAATTCTATTTTTTCTAAAGATAAATCATTATTTAGGTATTTATCGCGTTGTTCTTTTAACCATTTTCCTAAATTTAATTCATTAAAACTATAATCATCGCTTACTGCTAAATTTTGATTTAATTGAAAATATTGTAATGCATTAGTATAGTTTTTATACCAAATAAGTTCTTCTTGAGTATTACCTTTTTTATTTTCAATTTTTTTGGGATTTAGGCTATTTGTTTTTATATTTACATGCCATGTTATTCCAATATTATTTAATTTTATTACTTTTTCTTGACTCAAATTTTTAAAATTTTTAGCTTGATATTCAATCCACTCTCCAAGTTTTACTCCATCTACAACATAATTTTTTGGTATTTTTAAATTACCGTGTTCTTTGTAATATTTCTCTGCACATTTATATTTTTCATCCCAGGTATAATTAACTTGCCAAATCATTCCAATACTATTTAATTTATCTATTTTTTCTTTACTTAATTTGTTTTCTTTTTTTAATTTACGTTGTCTAAAAATCCAATCTCCCAACAAAAAATTTTCTACCTTATAATTTACTGGGACTTTCAAATTACCATGTTCCTTATAATACTTTTTAGCAATTTTATATTTTTCATTCCATAAATCGTTTCTTGTTTTTTTCAAATTATCACCTCTTTACCCTAAATGTTTTATTTTTTTCCCAATTAATCTCTATTAATTCTAATAATTCTATTTTTTCTAAAGATAAATCACTATTTTGGTATTTATTACGTTGTTCTTTTAACCATTTTCCCAAATTTAATTCATTAAAACTATAATCATCGCTTACTGCTAAATTTTGATTTAATTGAAAATATTGTAATGCATTAGTATAGTTTTTATACCAAATAAGTTCTTCTTGAGTATTAACTTTTTTATTTTCAATTTTTTTGGGATTTAGGCTATTTATTACCACATTTTCATGGCTTGTTATTCCAATATTATTTAATTTTATTACTTTTTTTTGACTCAAATTTTTAAAATTTTTCTTTTGATTTTCAATCCACTTGCCAAGTTTTACTCCATCTACAATATAATTTTTTGGTACTTCTAAATTACCGTATTCTTTATAATATTTTTCTGCATACATGTAATTTTCATCCCAAGTATAATTAACTTGCCAAATCATTCCAATACTATTTAATTTATCTATTTTTTCTTTACTTAATTTATTTTTTTTATTTAATTTACGTTGACTTCTTATCCATGCACCTAAGCAATAATCTTCATCTTTATAATAAATTGGTACTTTTAAATTACCGTGTTCTTTATAATATTTTTCTGCACATTTATAATTTTCATCCCAAGAATATAAAATTTGCCATTGCATTCCTAATTTATTTAACTTATTTATTTGATCATCAGTTAAATTTCCACTTTTTTTAAATTTTCTTTGATCTGATAGCCAATCTCCTAACTTTCTTCCATTAACTTCATATTTTTGAGGAATATCTAAATTACCATACTTTTTATAATATTTTTCTGCATACATGTAATTTTCATCCCAGCTATAATTAACTTGCCAAACCATTCCAATACTATTTAACTGTTCTATTTTTTCTTCACTTAATTTATTTTCTTTTTTTAATTTACGTTGATGACTAATCCATGAACCTAGGCAATAATTATCTACTTCATAATCTATTGGTACTAATAAATCACCATATTTCTTATAATATTCATCAGCTTTTAAAAAAACTTCTTCCCATGTACATGGAATTTGCCATTGCATTCCTAATTTATTTAACTTATTTATTTGATCATCAGTTAACATTCCCTTTTTTCTTAATTTTCTTTGATTTGATAACCATTTGCGTAGCTTTCTTCCATTAACTTCATATTTTTGAGGAATATTTAAATCACCATGTTTTTTATAATATTTTTCAACATCCATGTAATTTTCTTCCCAAAAATCATTAACTTGCCATTTCATTCCTAATTTATTTAACTGTTCTATTTTCCAATCTGTTAGTTTATTTTCTTTTTTTAAGTTACGTTGAGAATCAATCCACTCTCCAAGTTTTACTCCATCAACAATATAATTTATTGGGACATTTAAATTCCCACTTTCTTTGTAATAATTTATGGCTAGTTTATAATTTTCAGTCCATAAATTATTTTTATAATTTTCTTGTTGATAATTTTTTTCTTGTTTATTATTTTGTTTTTGTTTATCCTCATTAGTATCGCTTATTTGTTGAATAATGTTTCCTTTAAAATTTTGTTTTTCATGAATATATCTTTTTAATTTACGTAGTGCCTTATATTCAATTTGTCTAATTCTTTCACGTGTTACATTAAATCTTTTTCCAACGTCTTCTAAAGTATATTCGATACCATCAATAAGTCCAAATCTAAGTTCTATTACTCCTTTTTCTCTTTCATCTAAACGGTTAAGTACTTCTTTAACTTGAGCTTTTAGTACATCATTAATAGCTTTTTCTTCAGGATTAATATTTGAGTCGTCAGGTATAACATCACCAAAACGCGAATCATCTTCACCAATTGGTGATTCAAGTGATATTGGATCTTGAGATATTCTCATTACTTCTTTAACTTTATCAACGGAAATACCCATTTTTTTAGCAATCTCTTTTTCACTTGGTTCTCTTTTTAACTCTAAAGCCATTTGTCTTTGTATAGTATTTACTTTATTAATAATTTCTACCATGTGTATGGGAACACGAATAGTTTTCCCCTTATCAGATATAGCACGAGTTATTGCTTGTTTAATCCACCAAGTAGCATATGTTGAAAATTTATATCCCTTTTCATAATCATATTTATCCAAAGCTTTAATTAACCCACAATTTCCTTCTTGAATTAAATCTAGAAATGATAATGAACTTCTTCCTACATATTTTTTGGCAAAAGAAACTACTAATTTTAAATTGGAATCAATAAATTTTTTTCGAGCAATTTTATCACCATTTGCAATTTTTTTTGCTAATTCTTTTTCTTCTTCTTGACTCAACAAAGGATACTTATTTATCTCTTGTAAATATATTCTTACTGAATCATAAATTTGATTATTATAACTTTCATAAAAATTAATTATTTTATCATCAAATGTATTTTCTACCGTAATATTATTAATAAGACAATAAGCATCAATTAAATTTTTAGCAATTGAATTTTCAAATATTGTATTTGATTTATCATTTTTTATATTATTTAAATTTTTTTCAACAACGATTTTTAAAATATATTTTAACGTATTATGACTATTTACTAAATTTATATATAATTCTATATCATCAACAATACTTGTATTTAATTTAATTTCATATTCAATAATTTTACAAATATCCATCAAATATTTATAATTTAGTTTGTAACTTGAATCTATCTTACAGTTATTGTCAATATAATCAAATATGCTTTTACTAAAACTATCCATTATATAACCCCCAAAAAATTACTAATAGGTATTATATCATTTTTTTTTGGTTTTTCAACTATTTTTAAAAAAACAAAATAAAAAAAATTGCTTTATTTATTATAAATTATTAGCAATTTCTATGAAAATTTCTATAGATATTTCTTCCGCCCTAACATTTTCATTAAATCCATATTTTTTAAGTACATCTTGTATTTTTTTATAATTAAAATTTTTAATATTATTTTTCAACGTTTTTCTTTTTTGTGTAAATGATTCATTAACTAATTTAAAAAATAATTCTTCGTTTTTTAAATAAAATTTTTTCTTTTTAGGCGTAAATTTAACAATAGCACTATCAACACTTGGCATGGGATAAAAATTACTTTTATTAACATCAAAAAGTTTTTCAACATCAAAATAATAATTCAAAAAAATAGTTAACGAATTATATTGTTTTGTTTTTACTTTTGCAGTAAAACGATCAGCAACTTCTTTTTGAACCATAAGAATAATTTCATTTATATTTAAATCTAAATTAATAATTTTTTTAATAATTGGTGTTGTTATATAATAGGGAATATTAGCAATAAAAGAAACTTTATCATAATTTATTGAATTTATATCTTCTAAAATATTACTAGTCATAAAATCACTATATATAATTTTGGTGTTTTTATCTTTTATATTATCTAAAAATAATTTTGTATCTTTATCAATTTCATAACATATTATTTTTTTATTTAATTTTTTTAAATGTTTAGTAAGCATTCCAGACCCTGGACCTATTTCAATTATTAAGTTATTAGTACTAACATTTATATTATTTATAATTTTTTCAATTATTTTATCATTATTTATAAAATTTTGTCCAAATTTCTTTTTAAATTTAAATTTTTCCATAATACAAAAAAGTGCTAATTAAACACTTTGCCATCCATTTCTTAAAATTTCGTAATTGATGTTACTACTTCCGACATCTTTTTTAGCTATACTTGTATTTTCAACTAGTAAATCAAGCGTGTTTCCAGATACTCCTCTATCTAATACAATTGCAATTACCGGTTCACTAGATATAGAATCTTTTTTAAACCTAACAATTGTTCCACAAGAGTATTTTTTTGATGAAGCAACAATTCTAATATTACCAAATTGTGAATCATTATAGTATACATTGCCATTTGATAAATCTATAGAAGAATCACAAGCAAGATGTCCTCCACAACTTGGACAATTATAAACATAGCCAGTAAGTTTTCCTTTTACTGTGTTTTCTAAAGTATTTGTATTATTACTATTTTCTGAATTATATTCTTCTTTGACAATTTTTTCTGACATAAGTTTCATAGCATTTAAATCTAACGACTTATTTAAATTAGAATTTTCAACTTTACTTAAGCTGCTAGAAGAATTTATTTCTACAACCAAAAGTAAAGATAAAACTAAAGAAAACTGAATAGTTTTTAAAACATATTTTGCAATTTTTTTCATGTTTCACCTCAAATTTTCTATGTTTTATTATACCATAATAGATCTTATATGTCAAAAATTCGACTTATATTATCATTTGTAATCTTTGCCAATTTTTGAGGAGTAATATTATATAAATCACACAAAAATAATGCTATATTATAAATATTTTTAGGTTCATTTTTTTGCCCTCTAAATGGTTCTGGAGTTAAATAAGGACTGTCAGTTTCTAGAACAATATTTTCTAGCGAAATTTTTGTTAATACTTCTTTTAACTTACAATTTTTAAAAGTGACAATTCCATTTACACCTAGTAAATACCCCATTTTAATATAAATTTTAGCAGTTTCTATACTTCCTGAAAATGAATGTATAATACCTTTAACATTATATTTTTTTAAAATCTTTATTGTATCCTCTGTAGCGTCCCTTGAATGAATCACAACTGGTATTTGAAATTTTTCAGCAAGTTTTAATTGATATTCAAAAATTTCTTTTTGTTTTATTTTATCAATATCCTCGTAATGATAATCTAACCCAATTTCTCCTATACCAATTATTTTATTTTCATTTATATTTTTTTCTAAAAACAATAAATCATCTTTATTTAAATTTTTTAATTCTGATGGATGAATTCCAATTACTCCATACATTTCAGGAATTTTTTTTACATAATCCAATATTTCTATATTAGAATTATTATTTATTCCACTATTTATAAATCTATTTACCTTAAATTTTTTAGCATTTTTAATTACATTTAAAATATTTTCAAAATTTTCATATTCATCTTTTAAAAGATGACAATGTGTATCTGTAAACATTAATATCACCTATAATGATTATATTAACATTAAATAATTTATGCAACTTAAAAAACTATATATCCAATTTAGAGCTTATAAGCAAAGAAATAAATTTCATTAATATTTTAAATTCGTTATCAATTTTATTATCACTTAATAAAATAATTACTCCCATACTATCACTACCTGAAATAATTGGAAAAATTGAATAATACATATTTGGTTTATAATCGCTTGTAATTTCTAAACTTTCGCTGTATTCTGATGTAATATTTTTTCTTTCATTTAATAAATCTATTATTTTATTAGAAATTAACTTGTTATTTATTTCATCATAAATATTAACTGTAGCAATTATTTTATCTCTATCTGTAACAATAATTTTTTCGTTAGTTAAATCTCCCAATAATTCCGTAATATTTTTTACATAAGTTAAAGCATCTTCCATTTTAGAATATTTTTTTAATATTATTGATGATTCATCAATAAAAATTTCCATATTTTCTCCATCTCTTATTTTCAAATTACGTCGAATTTCTTTAGGAATAACTAAACGTCCTAATTCATCGATTCTCCTTATTATACCAGTTGCTTTCAAAATAAAACACTTCCATTCTAGTAATATTTTGTTTATTTTTTATTTTCTTATTCAAAATTTAATATATTTTCACTTATAATGTTATTATAAAGTAAAAAAACAATATTATTATTGACAATTTTTACCAACATAACTATACTAATAAAAAAAGAAATAAAAGAAAGTGATGAAAATGATAGTAGAAGCATTGATAGAAATTCCTTATGGAACAAGAAATAAATATGAAATTGATAAAAAAAATAATAGAATTAAACTTGATAGAGTATTATATTCAAGCGTAACATATCCTGCAGAATATGGATATATTGAAAATACTTTAGCAGGTGATGGAGATGCTTTAGATATTTTAGTTTTATCAAGTTCTGCGACATTTCCTGGTTGCATAGTAGATGCAAGAGTAGTAGGTTATTTAGATATGATTGATAAAGGTCAAAATGATCAAAAAGTAATTGCTGTTTGTGCTAATGATCCACGATACAATCACATCCAAACCTTAGAAGATATACCACTACATACAAAAAAAGAAATAAAAGAATTTTTTAATACTTATAAAGATTTGCAAAACATTGAAGTTAAAATTGGAGACTTTCATAATTTAGAAGAAGCAATTAATTTAATAGAAAAATGTAAACAAAATTATTTAAAAAATTTAAATAATTAATTTAAACTTATCATATAAATTTAATAATTCAATAAAAATTAAAAAAATTAACTTAATTAAGTTAATTTTTTATTTCCCGGGAAATAATTTTATAAATAATTCTATTAAATAATATATATAATGTTTTTCTAAATTATTTAAATATAATTTAATATAAATTTTTTTAAATTTGTAAGAAATATTAAAATTTCTAGTTAAATTTGAAGTTATAATTAATAATTTATCACCAGCAATTTCATTACTAATTTTTTCTGGTAATTCTATTTCTATATAATCATCTTTTTGAATAATTTTTTCTATAAAATTTTGCTTAGCTATTTTTTCAAACCATTCTTCATGCATATAAATATTTAGTTCTTCATCTATTTTTCCAAATCTATCTTCTATTTCATTTTTAACATTTAATAATGATTCATAAGAATTAATTTCATTAATTTTTTTATGTAATTCAATTTTTATTTTTTCATCATCTATATAAGTATCTTTAATATGAGTATTAACATTTAATAAAGATTGACTAGTATAATCAATTTCATCCACTTCTAATCCTTGTATTTTTTTCATTTCGTTATTTACCATTTTTATATATAATTCTAATCCCACACTATCTATGTATCCTGCTTGTTGGCTTCCTAAAATATCTCCAGCTCCTCTAATAGCAATATCTCTCATTGCTATTTTATAACCACTTCCTAATTCGGTAAATTCTTTAATTGCTTGTAATCTTTTAACAGCAATATCATTCAACATTTTATTTTTATTGTATAAAAAATATGCATAAGCAATTTTATCACTACGTCCAACTCTTCCTCTAATTTGATAAAGTTGTGCCAGTCCAAAATAATCGGCATTATAAATAATTAACGTATTAGTATTAGGTATATCAATTCCCGTTTCTATAATTGTTGTACAAATTAAAATATCATATTTGTATTCAATAAAATCTTGCATTATATTTTCTAATTCATTTTTAGTCATCCTACCGTGAGCAAAAACAATTCTAGCTTCTGGAACTAATTTTTTTATTTCACTTACTTTTTTTTCAATATTTTTTATATTATTATATAAAATAAACACTTGGCCTTTTCTAGATAATTCTTTGTAAATTGCATCTTTAATAAGTAAATCATTTTCTTTTATAACATAAGTTTGTATTGGATATCTATTTATAGGAGGAGTATCAATAATTGATAAATCCCTAAGACCTGAAATAGCCATTTTTAATGTTCGTGGTATAGGTGTTGCAGTTAATGTTAAAACATTTAAATTTGCTTTTAATTTCTTTATTTTTTCTTTATGAACAACGCCAAATCTTTGTTCTTCATCAATTATTAAAAGACCAATTTTTTTAAAGGTAACATCATTACTTAATAATCTATGGGTTCCAAATACTAAATCTATTTTTCCTGTTTTTATTTCATTTATTATTTCTTTTTGTCTTTTTTGACTTACAAATCTGTTTAATAAAGCAACATTTATACCATATTTTGCAAACCTTTTTACTGCCAATTTAAATTGTTGAGTAGATAAAATAGTAGTTGGACATAAATAAGCAACTTGATACCCATTAAGTATTGTTTTAAAAATTCCCCTAAAAGCAACTTCAGTTTTTCCAAATCCAACATCACCACATAATAAACGATCCATGGGAATATCACTATGCAAATCATTAAAAATATCATCTATAGCCTTTTTTTGATCTATTGTTAATTCATATTCAAAATCTTCGGCAAATAATTTTTCCTCGGGAAAATCTATATATTTTGGACTTTTTGTAGATTTGCGTTTTGCATAAATATTTAGTAATTCTTGAGAAATATCTTTTATTTTTTTACTTAAATTTTGTTTTGTCTTATACCAAGTACTTGATGATAATGAATTAATTTTTGGAACATTCCCATCCTTATCAGAATATTTAAAAATAGAGTCAATTTTTTCTACGGGAACATATATTTTATCATTATTTTTATAAATAATTTGTAAATAATCTTTAGGTATTCCACTTTTAGTTAAAGTCTTAATTCCATTATAAATTCCTATTCCAAAATTGTAATGAACAACATAATCTCCTAAATTTAATTCTGCATAATCTTTAATTTTTCTACCTATTTTATATATGTTTCTATAATTAGTTTTTTTAATTTCTATTTTTTCAATATCATATGGTGATATTAAAATATAATTATTAATTTCAAAACCTTTATTGATATCACTATAAATCAAATTAATTTTATTTTCATTTATATCATTTAAATTAGTAACTATCAAATTATCAGAAAAAATATTTTTTAAAATATTATTCTGTTGTTGATTAAATGTTGATAAAATAACTGTTTTACCATTTTCAATGCTTTTTATTACACTATTTTTTAATAGTTCAAAATTCCCATAAAAATTATTAATTTCTTTACTGTTATAAATTACATTTTCTATTTTATTATATTTATTATCACAAAAACCTGATAAATAAGTAAAATCTTTAATTATAATTTCTTGAAATTCATACATAAATTTAGTATTATCATTTATATTTTCTTTTTCTTTATAATTGATTATTTCTCTTTCTAAATTTATATTTGCTTCATAAATTTGATTATAATTTATAAAAAAAGTGTAAGGATTATTTAAATATTCAAATAAACTATTGTGTTTTTCTAAATTATTTTCATTAAAATTTTCTAATGTGATTTTTTCTATTTTATTAGTTGATAATTGAGTATCAGTATTAAAATATTTTATTGTTTCAATAATATTTCCAAAAAATTCAATCCTAATTGGTTTTTCTTCAAAAGGCATAAAAATATCTATAATAAATCCTCGAGATGCATATTCGCCAGTTGATGTAACAATGGATTCTTTCTTATAACCTAATTCTTCAATTTTTTTTAATAAATCATTTTTATTTATTTCCTGATTTATAGAAATCGTATACTTATCATTTTTTATAGGTGGTAAATATTTTAAATATCCCATTAAATTTGTTACTATAATAATATTATTTAATTTATCAATTTTATCTAAAGTTTCTAATCTTTTTACTTTAAGTTCAGGAGAAGTCGCTAAAGCCATAAAATTAATAAAATCATCCATTGGAAATAAATAAACATCCTCATATATGTTTTTTATATTTTCATAATATTTATTTGCTTCAAATAATGTAGAAGTAATAACTAAAGAATTTGATTTGTTTTTTTTATGTTTTTCAACAATGTAAAAAGAGTTTAACTCATTTGTTAAACCAACTACATTAATGTTATTTTCATAATTAAAAAAATTTAAAAATTTCATAAAAATCACCTTAAATTATTTAAATGATCTTTAGTATATTTTAACCCATAATTAATAAAACTATAAATGATATTTTTGTAAAAATAATAATTTTCTTCTAAATATTTATTTTCTTCTTTACTAAAATCACCTAAAACAAAATTAATTACATTATTAATATTATCATTTTTTATTCCTATTTTTAATCTAGTAAATTCATCACTATTTAAGGAAGAAATAATAGATTTAATGCCATTATGTCCTCCACTACTACTATTATTTTTTAATTTGATATTTTTAAATATTATATCAATATCATCTTGAACTACTAATATATCATCAATTTTTATTTTAAAATATTGAACAAATTTTACTACACATTCTCCTGAATTATTCATAAATGTCTGAGGTTTTAGAAAAATTACTTTCTCATTATTAATTGTAGTTTCATAATATAATCCTTGAAATTTAGTGGACCACTTATTAATTTTTAAAATGTTATCTAGAACCATAAAACCAATATTATGTCTATTATTTTTATATTTAATTCCGGGATTACCTAAACCTACTATCAGTTTCATATTATCTCCTTCATAACATTATTTTCATCAACACTAAAATTGTAGATTTGCCCGTCAATTTCGACTTTAAATTCTCTTTTTAATATATTTACACTTCTTACTATTCCTTCTCCAAATTTAGTATCCACTGTTTTTCCAACTTGTGGTAAACCTACTAAACATTTAGAATATTCATCATCCTCATATTTTAAACAACATAGTAATCTTCCACAAGAACCATTTATTTTCGATGGGTTTAAAGAAATATTTTGATTTTTAGCCATGTTCATTGAAACTGAATCCATGTGTTTTAAAAAAGAAGAACAACACAAAATTTTTCCACATACCCCAACTCCACCACATTTTGCAGCTCTATCTCTAGCACCAAGTTGTCTTAATTCAATTCTAGTTTTATAAATAGAAGCTAACCTTTTAGCTAATTCCCTAAAATCAACCCTTTCATCAGCATAAAAATTTAATAACAATTGATTTTTATCAAAAGTAAATGAGGCATCTATAAACGTCATTGATAAATCTAATTGTTTTGCAATATTTCTGGCTTTTTTTAAGGCTATTTGGGAAAGTTTTAAATTTTCTAAATATTGCTCTTCATCTTTTTTAGATGCTTTTCTAATAATATTTTTATATTCTTTAATATTTTTAACACTGGATTTGTCAATTAAATTTGTCACTTTTCCATATTGTAAACCTTTTTCAGTTTCAACAATTACTTTTGCATCTTTTTCTAATTCAAAATTTGAACCATCAAAATAATATTCTTTTCCATTGTTTTTAAAAATAACTCCATAAATTTTATTCATTTATTTTCCCCATTTCTATAGCAAATTGATCCAGTAACATTTCTATATTAACATTAAATTGAATTTTTTGTATAGTATTATAGGTTAATTTCATTTTTTTAATTAATTTATCTGAATTATTATTTAGTAAATAATTTAAATCATTATCATAAATATTATTTTCATATGCCAGTTTATATAAATTCATAATTTCCTCTAAAATAACCTGAATTGCAAATTTATCTTTTAATACTTCTTCTAAAATTTGTTTTGTGTAAATTAAAGCATTATCGTTATTTGATTCAAGAATTTTTATATAATTTTTTATTATATCCTCATATTTAAAATAATTACTATTAACATCATCTTTATATATAGCTTTTATTATTTGACATCTACTTTTTATGGTACTCATAACAGATTCTTTATTATTTGTTATCAAAAACCCTAATATTTTTGTTGAAGGTTCTTCCATAAATTTTAACATGGTATTTGCTGAAGGTCCATTTAATCTTTCAGCATTAAATATTATATATATGTTATATTCTGTATAAACTGGTTCATATTTAAATTTATCTTTTAAATATAATATTTGCTCTTTCTTTATATTATTTCCATCACTTCTAATAGTTATTAATGATGGTAATTCTTCTTTTTCTATCATTAATTCAATATTAGAATGCTCCATCATATTATTTTTTTCACAAATTTTAGTTAATAATTTTTTTAGTTCATTATAACATTTTTCATAATTATTTGTTTCAAGCAAAAAAGCGTGAGCTAGTTTATTCTCACAATATTTATCAAATAAATTTTGACTCCACTTTTCTAACATAATTCCACCTACAAATTAAATAATTATCATATACATTATAAATAATGAAACAATTCCTGGTAATCCCAAAAAAGTTGAAATTATTAATGTAAAAATATTGATAGGAATTACAATATTCATAGATTCAAATATTAAATTAATACCATATAAACATATAAAAGCAAAACATATTTTTTTTATTAATCTAAAAATTATTTTAATAATAATCACCTCAATAATTATATGAGGTTGTCCATGTTTTTTATGATATTTTTTTCCTATCTTGTATAGCTTTATCTAAAGTTAAAGCATCTAAGTAATCAATTTCTGCACCATGACTTATTCCATAAGATAATCTAGAAATTTCCACATTTTCATTTTCTAATATTTTCTTTAAATATAATGTAGTTGCCTCACCTTCAATAGACGATTTTAATGCAATAATCAATTCACAATTATTTAGTTTTCGACATCTATTTACTAATGATGAAATGTTTATATCATCTGGGCCAATACTATCAATTGGTGATATTAAACCATTTAGCACATGATAAGTTCCATTATAATTGCCTATTTCTTCAAAATTAAAAACACTTTTTGAGTCCTCTAAAACACAAATTAATTTTTTATTTCTACTATCGTCAGAACAAATGTCACATAAATCTTTATCAGTAATAAATCCACAATTTTTACAAGGATGTAATTTAAATTTACATTCTTTTATTGTGTTAGAAAATTCTTCTACTTTATCCTTATCAATATCTATAATCGATAAAGCAAATCTTTCTGCTGTTTTTTTGCCAATTCCAGGTAACATTTTAAAAAAATTAATTGTTTTTTCTAATGATTCTGGGTATATCATTTAAAATAGTCCATTTAAAGAGTTTCCATATACTCCCATTACTTCTTCAGTTTTATCATTAATTTTTTTCATTGCATCATTGTAGGCAATTTTAATCATATCTTCAAGCATTTCTTTATCATCTATTACTACATCATCACTAATTTTAACCATTAATAATTCTTTATTACCATTAAATTTTAATTCCACCCATTGAGATTTTCCTAAAAATTCTTGATTATTTAATTCTTCCTTTTTTTTCATAATTTCTCTTTGCATCTTTTGAGCTTGTGCCATAATATTTTGCATATTCATATTAATTCACCTTCCTTATTTTATTTCAATAATTTCTTTAGAAAATAAATCCATAACAGTATTTTCTAATTCACTACCTTTATCTTTTTTTTCTTTTTCTTTATTATTTTTTAATAAATCTTCTTTCATATTATATTTTATATTTTTTTTAATATTATTAGCATAAATAATTTTTTCTTTATTAAATTCTTTTTCCGTAATAGCTATAAATTTATATTTAAAATTTTTAAATTTCTCAAATAAATTCTCGATTTCTATTATCTTTTGGTTAATTAAATTTGCTTGTATAATATCTTCAGTAGAAATAATAGCATATTCATCTGATGCAGCAACAATTTTAGTATCCAAAATAATTGATAAAAATTCTTTATTATTTTCTTTTATGTATTCTATAAATTTATTCCAAAAATTATTTAATTCTATTTTTTTATCTTTATTTGCTTTACAAAAACAATTATTTATTCTTATTGAAATTATTTCCCGGGAAATAATTTTATCATCTTCAACCATTTTATTTTCAATATCTTTATTTTCATCAATATTATTAATTTTAACTTTTTCATCAACTTTTTCGATGCTAATTATTTTCTCATCATTTTGTTTTTCAATATTTATTTTTTCATTTTCAATTTTAGTTATATTTTGAGATTTATTATCAACATCTATATAAGATAATAAAATAATTTCGATTAAATTAAAAGGATTTGTTAATAATTTTAAATTATCCAACTTATCTGTTAATTCATACATTAATTTTTTTATTTTTTCAAATATCAGATTATTATTTAATTCAAATTTATATTTCAAAGCTTCGTCTTTTAAATATAATAATAACTTTTCAATAAATATTTTATAATCTGTATTATTTTCTTTTAATATTTTAATATTATCAATTAATTTTTTATTATTATTTAGAATTAATGATTCAACTATATCTTTTATAATTTTATGAGAAACATTTCCTAATAAATTATTGACATCATCAATAGATATTTTTCCATTATTATTAAGTTGATCAAGTATACTTAAAGCATCTCTTAATCCACCATCACTAATTAATGAAATTTCATTTAAAGATTCGTCACTAATTTTAATATTTTCTTCTTCAGAAATAAATTTCAAATAATTAAATATTTCTTTAGAATCTAATTTCTTAAAATCAAACCTTTGGCATCTAGAAAGAATTGTAATAGGTACTTTTTGAATGTCCGTAGTAGCCATTATAAATATAACATGACTAGGAGGCTCTTCTAGTGTTTTTAATAAAGCATTAAATGCTTCCGTAGTTATCATATGAAATTCATCAATAATATATATTTTATATTTAGAATTTGTTGGCAAAACATTAATATTATTTCTTAGTTCTCTTATTTCATTGATACCGTTATTTGAAGCAGCATCAATCTCAATTATATCAGGACTATCATTATAAGTTAAACAGTTTTGACATTCATTACATGATACACCATTTTTTCTATTTAAACAGTTAATTGTTTTAGCAAAAACCTTAGCAGTGGAAGTTTTACCTGTTCCTCGAGGGCCTGAAAAAATATAAGCATGTGATATTTTATTAGACAATATAGAATTTTTTAAAGTTTGAATAATATACTTTTGTCCCACAATACCATCAAAATCTTTTGGTCTATATTTTCTATATAAAACTTTATAATTCATAACACCCTCCTTAATTTATTATAACAAAAAAAGATTATTATTACTATCTAATATTTTTAAAAAAGTTTGATAATAAATTTTTATAATTAATACTTAATTTTTTATATTTATAGAACATATGTTCATATTTTGTTTTGTTATATTCATTATTATCTAATTTTTTAGTAATTAAATAATAAACATTTTTTATTCTAGATTCATTTATTACTTTTTCACACATACTACATGGTTTTAGTGTTACGTATAAATCGCAATCATCTAATCGCCAATCTTTTATTTTTTTTTGAGCTTTAATTATTGCATTAATTTCTGCATGAGAAGTAACAATATTTGTTTTTAATCTGCTGTTATGAGATTTAGAAATAACTTTATTATTTTTTACAATAACACATCCAACTGGAACTTCATTTTTTCTATATGATTTTAAAGCTTCTTTAATAGCTAATTCAAAATAATACTTCATTTTTTTCCTTTCAAATAAAAAGTGCACACAAATAGAGATTGATGTGGCTGCTGTATTCCTACTCTGACCAGATTACAATATATTTGTTGCACAAATAAATTATAACAAATTAATATTATTAATTCAAGAATCATTATTTTTATATTTTAAATTTAATGTTTCACGTGAAACATATTATTAAAGAGCAAAAATGTTTCACGTGAAACATTTTTTCTTTTAATCGAATTTTCTAAAATTATGATTATTGATATGATTCTTACAACATTTAATTTTAACAGAATTATAATTTTTATTGAATTTTTTATTTTCATATAAATAAGGTTTAGTATAATTTGGTATTCGTTCATTTATAATCTTAGAATTTTCTAATATAAATAATTCATTTAATAAAAATAATCTATATAAATAGTGAATAACTGAATCATATTTTGATATACTTTTATTCATTTTAAAACCTCCCTTTAAATATTAATTTTCTTCTTCAATTTCTTCATTTTCTTTATTTACTAAACTAATTTCAGCAACTTTTTGATTTTCTTTCAAATTAATTAATTTAACTCCTTGAGTAACTCTTCCTAACGTAGAAATTTGACTTAATGGAGTTCTTATTATCATACCTGAATCAGTTATAATCATTAAATCTTGGTTTTCTTCAACGATTTTAAATGAAGCAATTGTTCCATTTTTTTCAGTAATACTTAAAGCTTTTACTCCTTTACTACCTCTTTTAGTTTGTCTATATTCAGATACATTAGTTTTTTTACCATATCCTTTTTCAGTTACAATTAGTACTTGATTATCTTCATTAGTTACTTCTGAACCAATACATTCTGAACCATCTAAATTAATTCCTTTTACACCTGTTGCAGTTCTTCCCATAACTCTAACTTCATTTTCATTAAATTTTACCATTCTACCATTAGATGAACCAATTAAAACTATATCATTTCCAGTAGTTTTTCTTACGGAAATTAAAGAATCATTATTTTTAAGACTAATACAAATTTTGCCAGTTGCTCTTATATTATCAAAATCACTTATTCTAGTCTTTTTAACAATACCTTTTTTAGTAGCAAACATCAAATATTTATATTTTTCTTCGCTATTATTTAATTTAATTATTGAATTTATTTTTTCATCTTTTTCAATTTGTAATAAATTAACTATCGGTATTCCTTTCGCTTGGCGGCTAAATTCTGGTATCTCATATCCTTTTAATCTATAAACTTTTCCCTTATTAGTAAAGAATAAAACATAATCATGTGTTGATAAATTAATCAAGTGTTTTACATAATCTTCTTCGTTAGTTGACATTCCTTTTACACCCGTTCCGCCTCTATTTTGAACTTTATATGTATCAGAATTTAATCTTTTAATATAACCATTGTTTGTTAAAGTAATTATTATATTTTCCTCTGGAATCAATGATTCATCTTCAATATAATCAATTGCTGTCATATCAATTGTTGTTCTTCGATCATCAGAATATTTATTTTTTATTTCAGTTAATTCTTCTTTTATAATATTCAAGACTTTTTGTTCTGATGCAAGAATTGATTTATATTCTTCTATTTTTAATAACAAATCTTTTAATTCTTCCTCAATTTTAGATCTTTCTAAACCTGTTAATCTTCTTAATTTTAATTCTAAGATATTATCAGTTTGAATTAAAGATAAATTAAATTTATTCATTAATGTTTCTCTTGCAATTTGATCGGTTTTAGATGATTTTATAATTTTTATTACTTCATCTATATTATCTAAAGCTATTTTATATCCTTCTAAAATATGAACTCTATTTTCAGATTTATTTAATTCAAAACGAGTTCTTCTAATTATAACTTCTTTTTGATGGTCAATATATTTAGAAATAATTGATTTTAAATCTAAAGTTTTTGGAATTAAGCCATCTAGCATTAATAATATTATGCTATAAGTAGTTTGAAAAGCTGTATGTTTATATAAATTATTTAAAACAACTTGTGGATTCGCATCTTTTTTTAAAGTAATAGTTATTTTTACTCCATTTTTTAAATCTGTATGATAATCTGAAATTCCATCAATAATTTTATTGTGAACAAGTTCAGCTACTTTATTTTTTAAATCAAAAGTATTTATTCCATAAGGAACTTCAGTAATAATAATATTACTGTGTCCTTTGTGTTCTTCAATTATAGCTTTACTTCTTATTGTTATAGTACCTCTTCCAGTTTCATAAGCCTTCTTAATACCAGAATTTCCTAAAATTATACCTCCTGTAGGAAAGTCTGGTCCTTTTATATAATTCATAAGACCTAAAACATCAATATCAGGATTATCTATATAAGCAATACAACCATCAATTACTTCGCCAAGATTATGAGGAGGAATATTAGTTGCCATTCCAACAGCTATTCCCATTGTTCCGTTAACTAAAATATTAGGAAATTTTGATGGCAAAACTTTAGGTTCTTTAGTAGTTTCATCAAAGTTTGGATCAAAATCAACTGTATCTTTATTTATATCTCTTAAAAGTTCCAATGAAATTTTTGATAATCTAGATTCTGTATAACGCATTGCTGCTGCTCCATCACCTTCAATATTACCAAAGTTACCATGACCATCAACAAGTAAATATCTTTGACTAAAATTTTGAGCCATTCTAACCATTGCTTCATATATAGATGAATCTCCATGTGGATGATAGTGTCCCATAACATAACCAACTGTAGTTGCTGATTTTCTGTGAGGTTTATCGGGTGTATAACCTGATTCATACATTGACCATAAAATTCTTCGATGAACAGGTTTTAATCCATCTCTTAAATCTGGTAGTGCACGAGAAGCAATAACGCTCATTGAATAACTTAAAAATGATTTTTCAACTTCATCTACAATATTATTTTCAGTTAATTTATCTCTTTCATGAAAAACACCATTAAATTCATTTTCTTCACTAGTATTTTCTTCATTTATTATTTCATTTTCATTTTCTATATTTTTATTTTCACTATCCATTTTATACCTCCCTAAATATCAAGATTTTCAACATAACCAGCTTGTTCTTCAATAAATTTTCTTCTTGGTTCAACATCATCACCCATTAACTTAGAAAAAACAGCATCTGCTTTAACACAATCATCAACAGTTATTTGTCTTAAAGTTCTAGATTCTATATCCATCGTTGTTTCATTTAATTCATCGGGATCCATTTCTCCTAAACCTTTCATACGAGCTATTTCTGCTCTTTGTCTAATATTTTCAGGTAAAGAAACTAAATATTGTTCCTTTTCTTCATCAGTTAAAACATATTTTCGAACTTTTCCATGGGATATTCTAAATAATGGTGGTTGTGCAGCATAAACATGACCTTTTTCAACAATTGGTCTAAAAAATCTATAAAATAAAGTTAATAATAATACTCTAATATGGGCTCCATCAACATCGGCATCTGTCATTATAATTATTTTATCATATCTCAATTTATCCAAATCAAATTCATCACCAATACCTGTTCCAAAAGCCGTAATTATTGTCCTTATTTCTTCATTATTTAATGCTCTATCTAATCTATTTTTTTCAACATTTAAAATTTTTCCTCTAAGAGGCAGTATTGCTTGAGTCATTGAATCTCTACCTTCTTTGGCAGATCCACCAGCTGAATCACCCTCGACAATAAAAATTTCTGATACTTTAGGATCTTTACTTTTACAATCAGATAATTTTCCATAAAAATTAGTTATAGTTAAATCTCCTTTACGAGAAATTTCCCTTGCTTTTTTTGCAGCATTTCTAGCACGACATGCAAGCATAGATTTTTCAACAATTAATTTAGCTTCATCAGGATTTTCCAGTAAAAATTTTTCAAATCCCTTTGAAAAAACATTATCAGCTAATTTTCTAACTTCAGAATTTCCAAGCCTTCCTTTAGTTTGACCTTCAAATTGAGGATTGGGATGTTTACAAGAAATAATCATTGTAAGTCCTTCTTTAACATCTTCACCTGTTAAAGATTCATCTTTTTCTTTTAAAATATTATTTTTTCGAGCATAATTATTTATAACTCTTGTTAATGCTCTTTTAACTCCTTCTTCATGAGTTCCACCATCATGAGTGTTAATATTATTAACAAACGAATATATATTTTCGTTATATCCAGTGTTATATTGCATTGCAACTTCAAACATAACACCATCATCTTCACCTTCTAAATGAATAATATCTTCATGTATAGGTGTTTTTCCTTGGTTTATAAACTTAACATACTCAGAAATACCACCTTCATATATAAATGTATCCCCAGTAGTATCTTTTTCATCTCTATCATCTCTTAAAGTAAGTCTCAATCCTTTATTTAAAAAAGCAAGTTCTCTAACACGAGTTAATAAAGTATTATAATCATATATTTCAGTATCAAATATATCTGGGTCTGGTTTAAATGTTACATGAGTTCCAGTTCGATTTTTTTCGCATGTGCCAATTTCTTTTAAAGATTCTACTGTATGTCCACCATTTTCAAAGCGAATATAATATATTTTTTCATTTTTATAAACTTTTACTTCTACCCACTTTGATAAAGCATTTACAACAGATGCTCCAACTCCATGAAGTCCTCCAGATACTTTGTATCCACCTCCACCAAATTTTCCACCGGCATGTAATACAGTATATACCGTTTCAACTGTACTTTTTTTAGTTTTAGGATGTATATCAACAGGTATTCCTCTTCCATCATCTTTAACTGTTATACTATTATCTTTATTAATTATAATTTCTATATTTTCACAATAACCAGCTAAAGCCTCATCAATTGAATTATCCACAATTTCCCATACTAAATGATGTAAGCCCTTAACATCTGTTGTACCTATATACATACCTGGTCTTTTTCTAACTGCTTCTAATCCTTCCAAAACTTGAATATCTGATGCATCATAATGTTCATTATTTTTCATATATTTTTTCCTCCACTCCATTTTCAGTTATAATAAATATTTTACTATTTTTCAAAATTTCTTCTTTAACATTAAAAATATTAGTTGTTGTAATAAATATTTGAATATTTTTATTTAATAATTTCATAATATTATTAATTTTATTATCATCCAGTGAACTATTTAAATCATCTAAAATTAAAATTGGATATTCTCCTTTTAATTTTTTAAATATTTCTATTTCTGCCAATTTTAAAGAAAGTATGGCATTTTTTTGTTGTCCTTCTGAACCATAATCTCGTAAATTATCTTCTGAAAGTAAAAAAATTAAATCATCATGATGTATTCCAAATTGAGTTATTCCTAATGATAAATCCTTCTCAAAAAAATCTTTATATTTTTTAACTAATTGCTTTTTATTTAAATTATTATAAGAAGATTCATATTTTATTAATAAACCATCAATACCAGTTATTTTTTTATAAAAATAATTAATATTTTCATTTATTTTATCAATAAAATTTTTTCTTTCAATATTTATTTTTAGTCCTAATTCAATTAATTTATCAGTTAAAATATCTAAATAATCTTTTGATGAAAAACTATTTAAATATAAAGTTTTTAAATAAGAATTTCTCTGTTTTAAAACTTTATTATATTCATTTAATAATTTTAAATAACTATTATTTAACTGAGAAATTTCAATATTTAATAATTTTCTTCTATAATTTGGAGAATTTTTGATTATTTTTAAATCATCGGGAGAAAATAAAATTATATTTATATTTGAAATATAATCACTTAATTTTTCTTGTTTTTTATTATCTATTTTTACTTTTTTTCCAGCTGTAGATAATATAACTTGATAATTTTTTTTTAAATTAGTTAAAATATTTCCCTCAATTTTAGTACTAATAGAATTTTTTTTAATTATAATTTGTTCGTTGCTAGATCTAAATGTTTTTGTGAAGCCTAAAATGTATATACTTTCAATTAAATTTGTTTTTCCCATACCATTATTGCCAATTATTATATTTGTACTTGGAATAAAATTTAAATTTATTTTTTCATAATTACGAAAATTTGTAAGTTTTAAATCTAGTATTTGCATTTTTTAGCCTCTTTTTCGTCGTATAATTAAAATAATAGGTATATTTGTATCCCTATATACCTATTAAAATTATATCATAAAAAAGCCTTATTTTAAAGTTTTTTTAATTTTTTTTTCTATTTCTTAAAACAGATTCTAATCTTGTTGCTCTAAGAATTTGATTATCAATAATTCCATATGATAAATTTAATTTTAAAAAATTATTATTTGTAAATTCAATTTTTATAAAATTATCACATTTATAGTATTTTTCAATATATTTAAGCCTAATCCAAGTACATTCTTCTGCTTTTCTACTCGAAGCTGTTGGAAAAAAAATCATTTCTTTTGATTCTTCAACAATAATTGGTGATTTATGAGATACTCCAATTAAATTTTTTGTTCCTTTTTTTCTTCCCAATAATGTACTTCCAAAATATTCACAACTATTTTCCATAATACTATTTACTGATTTTGAAATAATAAATTCATCATTTAATTCAATTATTTTTGAAGTATTTTTAGTTAATGGACAAATTGCAATAGTTTCGTTATTTATTTCATAATTCATTATTTTTCCTCCTTTCAAAAAATTTTAAAGCCTATTAAAACATATATAATTTAAAAAGATTGTCGAAAAAAAAAGCATACTTAAATTTAGTATGTTTTTATTGGTAATAATAGTTGAATGAGAGTTTCATCTTTCACTGATTTTATAACTATAGGCTTAGAATCTCCATTCATTAAAATTAAAATATCGTTATCTTTTATTGTTTTTAAAGCTTCTAACATATATTTTGAACTAAATGATATGTCTAAATTATCTGAAACTTTACTATCAACAACTAACTGTTCTTCAACTTTTCCAACTTCTACAGCAAAAGAACTTACTATTAAAATATTATTATTTAATTTCATTGATACAATATTTCTATCTTTACTTTGAGTAAGTAATGCAGCACGATCTATAGCTCCAGTAAAATCATTATTTTTAGTATTTATAATAAATTTAAATTCAGTTGGTATTAAAGTTGAAGTATCAGGATATGTTCCAGATAGTAAATTTGTTTGAAATAATAAATTTTTATATTTAAATAAAATTTTGTTATTAAATATATGTAATTCTATATCTTCTTTATTATCTAACATTTTTTCAAATTCTATTAAATTTTTGCCTGGTACTACTATATTAACACTTTCTTGAAAATTATTATCTAATTCGACAGTCTTTTTTGCTAATCTATATGAATCTGTTGCTATACATTCTAAAATATTACCATTAATTTTAATATTTATTCCAGTAAGTAAAGGTCTTGATTCTTGTGTACTAACAGCAAAAGAAGTCTGATTTATGATATTTTTAAATAATTCACTGTTTATAAAAATTGGATTTTTACTTTCGTCTATTTTTAAATTTGGATATTCACTTGGATCCATACAATTTAAATTAAATTCATTATTTTCAGTATATATTTTTATTTTTATATTATCAATAACTTCAACATTTATTATATCACTTGGCATTTTTCTAATAATATCTAAAATGTATTTACTTTGAATTATAATTATGCCATTTTTTTCAATTTGGTTAATTTTTTTATTTTCAATAAATGCTTTTATTGTAAGTTCTGTATCACTTGCTGTTAAATATAACCCCTTATCATTCAATTCCATTTTTATTCCATTTAAAATAGGAATAATGTTTTTGTTAGAAATAGCTTTACTAACATATGTTAAATTTTCTAAAAAAATTCCTTTTTCAATTGTAAATTTCATAATAATTCCTTCTTTCTTTTAATAATAATAACGGTGTTAAAATATGTTGAAAACTATAGATGTTCTTTAAATATAAAGAAAATAATGTTTAATTATTAACATTTTTTTAGCAAGTTTATAACATATCTTTAATATTTGAAATAATTTCATTTAATTTTTTATTACTTTTAATGTCATTTGAAATTTTATCAACAGCATGAATTACTGTAGCATGATCTCTACCTCCAAATTCTAAACCAATTTTTATTAATGATTCCTCAGTTAACATTCGACACATATACATAGCAATTTGCCTTGGATAATTAATATTACTTGTTCTTTTTTTGCTTTTTAAATCATTAATAGTAATATTATAATAATCAGCAACACTTTTTTGAATTTTACTTATATTATTTGTAATATAAATATTTTTATTAGTATAATCTTTTAAAGCTTCCATTGCTATTTCTAAAGTAATATGTTGAAAACCCATTATCGCTGTATAAGCATATAACCTTGTAATTGCCCCTTCCAAATGCCTTACATCATTTTCACAAGAATTAGCAATAAATTCAATAACATCATCATCTATTTTTTTAGCAACATCATGTCCATTTATTTTATTTTTTAAAATTTGTTTTTTCAAAATAATATCAGGAGGCAAGATATCAACAGGAAGTCCCCAAGCAAAACGTGTTCTTAATCTATCTTCAAGTAATTTTAAATCATCTGGGGATCGATCTGAAGATATTATTATTTGTTTATTTGCCGAATATAGATAATTAAAAGTATTAAAAAATTCTTGTTGAGTTTTTTCAGCTCCAGCTAAAAATTGTATATCATCAATAATTAAAACATCTACATTACGATATTTATCCTTAAAATATTCCACATAATTTTGATTATTTCCAGTTACATTTCTAATTCCAGTAAAATCAGTAGTAAATTCATCACTTGTAACATATAAAACATTTAAATTAGAATTTTCTTTAATATAATTGCCAATTGCATGCATCAAATGAGTTTTTCCAACACCACTTTTTCCATAAATAAAAAGAGGATTATACAGTTCTCCAGGATTTTGAGCAACAGAAAGGCCTGCAGTTTGAGCAAATTTATTAGATTCACCCACTATAAAATTTTGAAAAGTATATTTATTATTTAAATTAGTATTAACTATATTTTTTTTGTTTGTATTATCATTAATAATTGATTCAATTGGTTCATTTTTCATTTCATCTTCTAATACAAAATCTATATCATAATTTTCTCCCGTTAAAGATTGAAATGTTTCTTCAATTAAATCATAGTAATTTTTCATAAGTAAGTTTTTTTGTAAAATCATTGGTACTTGGATGATGGCTTTACCATTTTCAATTTCTAAAAGAGATGCATCTTTAAACCATGTGTTAAAAGAAATTGGATTAACTTTATTATTAATTATTGCTAAAAAATTTTGCCATAAAGTTTGAATATTCAAAATCATCACCACCCTAAGTCTATAACTTAATTTTAAACTAAAAAATTTTAAAATTAAAGAAAAAACTTATATGTTTATATTTATTCACAGAAATTGTGAATAAAAAAATTTTATTTATCATTTATAATAACTTAAAAATTAAAAGTTATCAACATTTTCCACAAAATAAATTATTTTTTTAACAGTTAATAAATAACTTATCCACAAAAATTGTTAATAAATTAAAATTTTATTAAATTTATTGACTTTATAAATTGTTCATAATATAATAATAGGGCTTAATTGAAAAAAGGTGGTGAATGTCTATGGCAACAAAAAGAACTTATCAACCAAATAAAAGAAGAAGAAGTAAAAAACATGGATTTTTTGCTAGAAAAAAAAGTAATATTTTAAAATCAAGAAGAAAAAAAGGTAGAAAAGTATTATCTAAATAAACCACAATTTTTTTGTGGTTTTTTTTCTAAATGGAGTTGGTGTTAATGAAAAAAAAATTTATTGTTAAAAAAAAAGAAGAATTTAATGATATTATTAGAAATTCTAAATATATAAAAAATGATTATTTTGTTATATATATAAAAAAAAATAATTATAATTATAATAGATTTGGAATTGCTATATCAACTAAAATAGGAAAAGCAGTATTTAGAAATAAAATTAAAAGAAGGATACGAAATATAATAAAAGAAAATAATTTATTATTTAAAAAATCATATGATTATATTATAATGATAAAAAGAGGTAAATTTAATTATAATTATGATATTTTAAATAATGAATTAAAAAAATTACTAAATGAGGAGAAAATATATGAAAAATAATAAAAAGATATTAATTTTAATAATAATTTTTGTTTTATTAATATCAACTGGATGTACAAAAACATTAATAAGTAAAGATAATAAAGCAGTCAAAAATCCTGAAACTAATCAAAGTTTAACTGCAAATATTTTATGTAAGCCTACTGATAAGACCTTGTATAAAATATATGAGAAAAATGAAAAATCCATGACTGTCAAATTAAAAGATTTACCTACTTGTAAAAATTTTACTCCAGGAAAAGTAAAATATGAAAGTATTTGGAATTCAATTTTTATAAAACCATTAGCTTGGTTAATTATAAAATTAGGAAATGTTGTTAGTAGTTATGGTTTAGCTGTAATGATCTTAGGCTTTTTAATAAGATTAATAATGGTTCCATTTACAAAAAAAACATTAATGCAATCTGAAAATATGCAAAAAGCTCAACCTGAGTTAAAAAGAATTGAAAATAAATATGCTGGTAAAAATGATAATGAATCAATGATGGCAAAAAGTCAAGAAATGATGATGGTATATAAAAAGTATGGAATAAGTCCTTTATCAGGATGTTTAATGTCATTTATTCAACTTCCATTATTTTTTGCTTTTTTAGAAGCTATAAATAGAATTCCTGCTGTATTTGAGGAAACATTCTTAGGATTACAGTTAGGAACAACTCCATTAAAAGGAATTAGTAATGGAAATTATATTTATATAATACTAATTGTTTTAATAATTTTAACAACTTATTTATCATTTAAATTTTCTATGAATACTACTAATAATAAAGATACTCAATCCCAAATGCAATTTATGACGAGATTTATGTTAATATTTATTTCAATTGCCTCATTGTCATTACCTGCAGCAATTGGTTTATATTGGATAGTAACTAATGGATTTTCAGTAATTCAAAGTTATATAATAAAAAAAGAAAAAAAAGATAGTAAAAACCAAAATAATAAAAATAAAAAAAATAAAGTAAAAACTGGGAAAGTTAAAAATATAAATAAGTAAAGGAATGGTTTTATATGAAAGTATTAGAATTTGATGGAAAAGATGAACAAGTAGCATTAGAAAAAGCTTTAAAAGAGTTAAATGTTTCTGAAAAAAATGTTATATATAAAACAGAAAAAGTAAAGGGAAAAATTTTCAAATCATCAGTTATAATAAAAATTATAACTTTAAAAGAAATACAAGAATTTGTTAAAGAATATTTATCAAATTTAGTTAAAAGTATGGGAATTGATGAAATTAATTTTGAATCTTCTATCAATAATAATACCATTAATATAAAAATGTATTCATCTAATAATTCAATTTTAATTGGAAGAGAAGGAAAAACTTTAAAAGCATTAGAAATTATTATAAAACAAGTAATTTTAAATAATATAAACATGAGTCCAAAAATAATTTTAGATGTTGAAAATTATAAAGATAAGCAAAATTATTTTTTAGAGAAAGTTGCAAAACAAGTAGCAAGAGAAGTAAAAAAAACTAAAGTCCCTGCTTCATTAGAAAACATGAATTCATATCAAAGAAGAATAATACACAATTGCTTAAATAATTTTAAAGGTATTAAAACTGAAAGTGAAGGAGAAGAACCACATAGACATGTAGTTATTAAACCAAAAGAAGAAAATTAATCTTCTTTTTTTTTTATTTCTGTTTTATAATAACAATTGTTAAAGAAGGAGGTAATATAATGGAAGATACTATTTGTGCAATTTCTACAGCTCAATCAATTGGTGGAATTGCAATTATTCGAGTTAGTGGTAAAGATTCTATAAAAATTGTTAATAAGATTTTTAAGGGAAAAAATTTAGAAAAAGTTTTAAGTCATACTATTAATTATGGATATATTGTTTCTAATGAAGAAAAAATAGATGAAGTATTAGTTACCGTTATGAAATCTCCTAAATCCTATACTATGGAAGATATAGTCGAAATAAATACACATGGGGGAATAACTACCACAAATAAAGTTTTAGAATTACTACTTTTAAATGGATGTAGATTAGCAGAGGCTGGAGAATTTAGTAAAAGAGCTTTTTTAAATGGAAGATTAGACTTAATTGAAGCTCAATCTATAAATGATTTAATTGAAAGTCAAACGGAGAATCAAAGAAAAATGGCTATGAATAATTTAACTGGAAAATTATCTTCTAAAATTCAAAAATTAATGGATTATATAATAGAAATAAGTGCAAATATTGAAGTTAATATTGATTATCCTGAATATGAAGATGAATTAGTCATAACTTATGATATTTTAGAAAACAGATTAAATAAAATTAAATTTGATATAGAAAATATTTTAAAAGAAAGTAAAACTGGAAAATTAATTAAAAATGGAATTAATATTGCTTTAATTGGTTCACCAAATACTGGTAAAAGTAGTTTATTAAATAAATTAATAGAAGAAGAAAAAGCAATAGTTACAAACATTCCGGGAACTACAAGAGATATAATTGAATCATCATTTTTATTAAATGATTATAAAATTAATTTAATAGATACAGCTGGAATTAGAAAAACTACTGATTTAATAGAAAAAATGGGTATTGATAAATCACTTAATCAAATTGAAAAAGCAGATTTAATTTTATTAATATTAGATGGATCTAAAAAATTATCTAATGAAGATACTGAACTTTTAAAAAAAATAAAAAATTATAATTATATTATTTTTATTAATAAAAATGATTTAAAATTAAAAATCGAACTGGAAAAATTAAATAAATTTGATTATGTAATTGGAAATACTATTAATAATAATTTAGATGAATTAAAAGAAAAAATTATTTCTAAATTTTCGTTAAATTTACTAGATCAAAAAGAATTAGTTTTTATTACTAATACCACGCATCAAGTTTTATTGAAAGATACTTTAAAAATTATAGATAATATTTTTTTAAATATTAAAAAAAATATTCCAATTGATATGTTAACAATTGATTTAAGAAAATGCTATGAGAACCTTGGTAAAATAATTGGAAAAACATATGAAGAAGATTTAATAGAAGAAATGTTTAAAAAATTTTGTTTAGGAAAGTAGGTGATTTTTTGTTAGAAAATGTAGATGTAATAGTTGTGGGAGCAGGACATGCAGGATGTGAAGCAAGTTATGCAACATCAAAATTAGGATTTAAAACTCTTTTAATAACTTTAAATAAAAATAATATAGCTGATATGCCTTGTAATCCATCAATTGGAGGAACAGCAAAAGGAATAGTTGTAAGAGAAATTGATGCTTTAGGTGGAATAATGGGGAAAATAGCTGATTTTTCATTATTTCAAATAAAAATGTTAAACAATGCCAAAGGGCCTGCAGTAAGATCATTGCGAGCACAAGAAGATAAAATTTTATATCCAAAAAACATGTTAAAAAAATTATCTGAAAATAAAAATTTATATATTTTGGAAAATTCTGTAAAAAATATTGTAGTTGAAAATAATAAAGTAGTAGGAGTTATTTTAGAAAATAATGAAATTGTAAAATCAAAAATTGTAATATTAACAACTGGTACTTATCTAAATTCAGAAGTTTTAATAGGAGAAAATAAAAAAAGTGAAGGTCCTCATGGAGAAAAAAATGAAAAATTTTTGAGTAAAAATTTAGCAAAATTAGGCTTTAAAATCCAAAGATTAAAAACTGGTACTCCCCCAAGAATTAAAAATGACTCTATAAATTTTGATATATTAAAAAAAGAATGTGGGGATGATTTATATTATACTTTTAGTTTTGATGATAAACCTTACTATAAAAAAGAAAATCAAAGATGTTGCTATCTTCTTTATACTAATGAAAAAACTCATCAAATAATTTTAGATAATTTAAATAAGTCTAGTATGTATGGTGGATATGTTACTGGTGTAGGCCCAAGATATTGTCCATCAATTGAGGATAAACTAGTAAGATTTAAAGATAAAAATAGACATCAACTTTTTTTAGAACCAGAAAGTGATTTTTATGATGAGTGGTATTTACAAGGATTTTCAACTAGTATGCCTACTCATATTCAAGAACAAATGGTTCATAGTTTAAAAGGCTTAGAAAATGCTCAAATTACTAAATATGCCTATGCTATTGAATATGATGCAATTGATCCATTGCAATTAAAAAATACTTTAGAAACAAAAATTGTGGAGAATTTATTTACTGCAGGTCAAATAAATGGAACAAGTGGATATGAAGAAGCTGCATCGCAAGGATTAATTGCGGGAATTAATGCTTCTTTAAAATTAAAAAACAAAAAACCTTTAATATTAAAAAGAAATGAAGCTTATATTGGGGTTTTAATTGATGATTTAGTTACAAAAGGAACTAATGAACCTTATAGACTGTTAACATCTCGAGCAGAGTTTAGATTACTTCTACGTCATGACAATGCCGATATAAGACTTAGAAAATATGGATATGAAGTTGGTTTAATAAATGAAAATCAATATAATTTATTACAAGAAAAACAAGAGATATTAAAAAATATTATTGAATATATGAATAATAGATATTTAAGTAAATCAGAACTTTTAGCTTTAAATATTGAAAATAATAATAGCTATAATTTATCTAAATTATTAAAAAGACCAGAAATAAAAATTGATGATATAAAAAATTTAATACCTATAGAAATGTCAGATGATATTAAAAACCAAATTGAAGTTTCAATAAAATATGAGGGTTATATAAAAAAAGAGGAAAAAAATGTGGAAAAACTATTAAATTTAGAAAATAAAAAAATTCCTCAAAATATTGATTATAAAAAAATAACTAATTTAGCAACAGAAGCTAAAGAAAAACTTGAAAAAATACGACCAACAACTGTTGCTCAAGCAAGTAGAATTAGTGGAGTAAATCCATCAGATATATCTATGCTATTAATTTATTTAAAAAAGGAATATAGTAATGAATAAAGATGAGTTTGTAATAGAATTAAAAAAACTAAATATAAAAGTTAATGATGGCATGTTAGAAAAATTGGAAAAATATAAAAATTTATTAATTGAAGAAAATAAACATTATAATTTAACATCTATAACTTTGGATAAGCAAATATATTTAAAACATTTTTATGACAGTTTAACAATAATAAAACAAATAGATTTAAATAAAATAAAAACTGTATTAGATGTAGGAACAGGAGCTGGATTTCCAGGTATAATTTTAAAAATATTTTTTCCAAATCTAAAAGTTTTTTTATTAGATGCAAATAATAAAAAAATTTATTTTTTAAATTTAGTTATAAAAAAGTTAGATTTAAATGATATATATTTATTTCATGAAAGGTGTGAAATTTTTGCTCATAGATATTTAAATTATTTTGACTTAGTAACTTCAAGAGCTGTTTCATCACTTGATAATTTATTAGAAATGTGTTTACCAATGGTTAAAATTAATGGTTATTTTATACCATTAAAAGGCGATATAGAAAAAGAATTAAGAGAAAATGAAAAAGTTTTACCTTTATTAGGTAGTAAATTAGAAAGTGTAATTAAATTTTTATTACCTATTGAAAAAAGTATTAGAACAATTCCAAAATTTAAAAGAATAAAAAAAATAAAAAATATTTATCCACGATCTTATGATAAAATCAAAAAAAATCCATTGAAAAAAATAAAAATATAGAGTAAAATAAAATAAGAATAGAAAAAGGGGCTGTAAGTATGAATTTAGAGTCAGAAATTTTACAAGTTAATATAGATGATATAATTCCTAATAGATTTCAACCTAGATTAAATTTTGATGAAAAAGCATTAAATGAACTTGCAGCATCAATTAAAGAACATGGAATTATCCAACCACTGGTTTTAAGAAAAACTGGAGATAAATATGAAATTATTGCTGGTGAACGTAGATATAAAGCTGCGTGTATTGCAGGTCTTACAACAGTTCCGGCCATTATTTCTAATATTGATGACAATGCAAGTGCTGAAGTAGCAGTAGTAGAAAATGTTCAGAGAAAAAATTTATCGGCAATAGAAGAGGCAAAATCATATGAAAAATTAATAAAAAATAATAATTTAACTCAAGAACAATTAGCTACTAAAATGGGAATAAGTCAATCTGCTGTTGCTAATAAATTACGTTTATTAAATTTAGACGAAGATGTTCAAAATGCATTGCTCAATGAAAAAATATCAGAAAGACATGCTAGAAGTTTATTAGCTTTAAAAAACAATGATGATCAAAGAAAAATGTTACAAAAAATTTTAAATGAAAGATTAACAGTAAAACAATTAGACGAAGAAATAAAAAAAATAACTAATCCAGGCAGTGTAACAGATGATATACCTTTAGTTGAAAATATTGATCCAAATATTGATGAAATAAAAAATAATGCTGAAGATATAAATTTAGAGCCAATTCCAAAAGTTAATATAGTTGAAGAACAAAATGATCAAAATGATAATTCATCAGACGAACTTTCAAATAGATTTTTTAATTTTTTGGATGAAAATAGTGATGTTTTGGAAAATAATAATTTAAATAATTCAACTTTAGAAGAAAATGAAAAACAAGAAACTTCAAATAATATTTTTGAATTTAATCCTCTTAAGGATGAAAAAAAACAAGAAGAACCTTTAGAGACATTAGAAACTTTGGATATGAATTCAAATAAAATATCTGAAAAAATTGAAGATTTAAATGACAATAATAATGAGAATATAAGTTTAACGGATGCTATAAATGAAATAAGAAAATTAATTAAATCATTGGAAGAAAAAGGAATAAATATTAATATTGATGAAATAGATTTTAATAATATGTATCAAATAATTTTAAAAATACCAAAATAATGGTATTTTTTTAATATGTTGGTTGAGTTCCATTTATAAAGTAAAATAAAGTATTGCTATTTTCATTATATTTTCCAGTTATAGGGTCAAGGGGAACAGCTATAATATTCTTAGGGACTTCATACCAATTATTATCTGTATTTTTTAAAGCACTTTCACTAGTTGCAGCCCAAATATTTTTAGATATTCTGGAATATTTAGTATTTAAATTTCCTCCTAAATCATTTCCATTCCAAACAAGTGTTAAAACATTTTTATTATATCCAATTGTCCAGTAATCAGTTTTAGTTGATCCACTTTTTAGTGCATATTTATGAGAAATTTGATTTTTAATACTTAATGCAGTTGGCTTATTATAACTAATAAAATCTGAATTATAAGTTGATGTTAGTAATTCATTTAAAATATATACATTATTTGGATCTAATATTAAATTATCATACTTTTTAAATTCATATAAAACGTCTTTGTTATCATTTTCTATTTTATTTATAAAGTGTAATTTTCTTTTATAACCACCACTTGCAAGTGTAGTATATGCATTGGCAAAATCAATCATACTAATTTCATTAGTTCCTAATGGAAGAGAAATATTGTTTTGTAATTTAGCCTTAATTCCCATATATTTAGCTTCTTTTACTAATGTATCTTGTCCCAAGAACATGTGAGTTTTGATTGCATAAACATTATCTGAATAAGCAATGGCTGCAGCCATAGTTATATCTTTATTTCCATAAACTTCATTATAATTTTTAGGCTTATAAATTTCGTTATTTGCAAAAACAAATGATGTTTTTTCACTTTTAAAAGTAGTTGACGATGTCAAGCCATTTTCTAAAGCTGCATAATATAAAATAGGTTTCATTGTAGAACCAACTTGTCTTTTTGCTTGAGTGGCTCTATTGAATTGACTATTTTGATAATTTCTACCACCACTTAAGGCAATAATGCTTCCATCATTAGGATTAATTACTAAGGAAGCAACTTCAGTTTCATCATCTAACATATAGGAATTTATTGAATTTTCCAAAGCAGTTTGAACTTCCATATTTAAATTTGTATAAATTTTTAGATTACCAGTTTTTATTAATGATGAGGGAATTTCATCAATATTTTCGAGCTCTTTAATTACTTCATCTTGATAATACATTAAAGTATTTAGATTATTACTTGTTCTTTTTCCATATATTTCTATTTTATTTTTAAATAGATTTTTATATTCTTCTTTTGATATATAGCCTTCTTTTAACATTTTAGATGCAATATATTTAGCTCTTTTTTTAGTATTATCTAAATTATTAATAGGATTAAATTTACTGGGATTTTTAGGAATAGCGGCTAAAATAATTGATTCATCAAGATTTAAATCTTTTGCTTTTTTATTAAAATAATAATTTGCTGCATCTTCTATTCCATAATTACCTTGTCCATAATTAATTGTATTTAAATATCCCTCTAAAATATCTTTTTTTTCATAATGCATCTCTAAATTTAAAGTAAGAATTGCTTCTTCAGCTTTTCTTCCCCAAGTTTTATCAAAATCTAAATACAAATTTTTTATATATTGTTGAGATATAGTAGAAGCTCCTTGTACTATTTTTCCAGATTTCCCATTTATAAATAAAGCTTTAATAATTCTTAAAAAATCAAAACCATTATGATTATAAAAGTTTTTATCTTCACTAGCTATAACGGCATTTATGGTATACTTAGAAATATCTTTAATATTTGCCCATTTTTTAGTAGTAGAGCCAGTATATATAAGATTATTTTTATTATCGTATATGTACATTTGATTACTTTTTTTAATATCAATTTTGGGTGAAAAATAGGCATAAAAAATGAGAGAGAATATACTTATAATTCCCACAATTATAAAAAAAATTATAGATTTTAAAATTATTTTTTTATTTTTCATTTTTATCACTATTTTTATTATGATAAAAAAAATGCAAATTATGAGTGCATTAATTTAAGTCTTATGTTATAATGTTCCAAGAAAAACAAGGAAGTGGTTTTTTGGATGTTTTTATAAATACTCTAATTTATGAAAATAAAGTATTAACTGAAAAAAATAATATAAAAGCTAAATTAGATAATGTAAATAAGAAATTAAAATATTTTGAAGATAAAGTTTTAGTAAATATCGATTATAATAATAAAATAATTCAAAGAGAAGATGAGTTTAAAAAAATTAAAATTAAAAATAATAAAATTGAAATTACAATACCAGAAATTAATGATAAATTAATTTTAGATGTAGATGATTTTAAATTTATAATTAAAAATGATATAATTGAAATTTCCTATAAAATTATTCAAAGTAATGCTATAATTAAGTATAATATAAAATTACTTGGTAATTACTATTTTTAAAAAGGAGGACAATATGATAATTGATAAATTAAATGAAATATTAAAAAAAGTACTAAAAAATTGTAATTACGAAGATAATAATTTTAGTTTAATTGTATCAAGAAGAAAAGATTTATGTGATTATCAATTTGATGGAGTATTTAAAATTGCTTCTCAAAAATCGTTAAATCCTAAAGATATTGGTCTAAAAGTATTAAGTGAATTCCAAAAATTAAATCAAGAAAAAAATTATTTTAAAAATATTGAATTTGTTTTACCAGGATTTATAAACTTAACATTAAGTGATGAATTTATTAATAATGAATTGAAATTAATGAATGATAATGAAAAATTTAATATAAAAACAACAACAAATCCTCAAAAATTTGTTCTTGATTATGGTGGTCCCAATATAGCAAAACCATTACATGTTGGTCATTTAAGAACAGCAATTATAGGAGAATCAGTAAAAAGAATAATTAACTACATTGGTCATAAAACAATTAGTGATGTTCATTTAGGTGATTTTGGCTTACAAATTGGGCAAGTAATTTATGGAATAATTGAAGAAAATATAGAATTAGATAAATTAACGTTAAATGATTTAAATATTTTATATCCTAAATACAGTGCACTATCAAAAGAAGATGAAGAAATAAAAAATAAATGTGCAGAAATTACTAGATTAATACAAAATAATGATAATATATATAAAAATTATTATGATAAAATATTAGAATTATCTAAAAAAGATATTCAAAGAATATATGATTTTTTAAATGTTAAATTTGATTATTGGTATGGTGAAAAAGATGCAAATAATTATATAAAATATGTAGAAGAAATATTAAATTCAAAAAAATTACTTCAAGAAAGTAATAATGCTTTAGTAGTTTCTGTTCAAGAAGATAGCGATAAAAAAGAAATTCCTCCTTTAATTTTTAAAAAAAGTAATGGAGCTTATCTTTATGGATCAACTGATTTAGCTACGATTTATCAACGAGAAAAAGATTTTAAACCTGATTATATTTTATATTGTACAGACTTAAGACAGTCTCTACACTTTAATCAAGTATTTAGGGTAGCTAAAAAAGCTAATTTGACAAAAGCTAATTTAGAACATTTAGGATATGGTACTATAAATGGGAAAGATAATAAACCATATAAAACTCGAAATGGTAAAACTCCAAAATTAGATGAATTATTTAAGGAGATAAGATTAAATTTTGAAAATATAAAAGTAGAAAATAAAAATATGTCTAATAAAGATTTAGATATAATTGTTAATTCTATAATAAAGTTTGCTGATTTTCAAAATAACTATGAAAAAGATTACATATTTGATATTAGTAAATTTTCAAATGTAGTAGGAAAAACTGGTCCTTATATTTTATATACATATTTAAGAGTAAATAAAATAATAAATGAAGTTAATATTTCAGTAACAGATTTGAGTAATAATATATATAATAAACAAGATAGAGAATTAAGAATAAAATTATTAGAATTAGATTCTATTATCCAAAGTGCATTTATAAATAGAATGCCAAGTATAATAGCAAATTATTTATATGATCTATGTGTAATATTAAATGTATTTTACCAGAGTAATCATATAATAAATTTAGAAAATAAAAAACAGAAAGAAGATTGGATTTATATATTAAAATTAACAAATAGTATTATAAAAGAAATGCTTAATTTATTAATTATAGATATTCCATCTATAATGTAGGAGGAAAAATTATGAAAAAAATTGATAATGAAAAATTAGAAAACTTACCTTATGATGATATAGCATATGAAATACTGCTTAGTGAAAATCATAAAATGAAATTACAGACTTTGTTTAAAAAAGTAGGTGAAATAGCTGGATTAGATTCTAAATTTTACGAAGACAAAATAATAGATTTTTTTGAATTACTTTCAACAGATAAAAGATTTATTATGTTGGAAAATGGATTTTGGGATTTAAGAGATAATCATAGCCATAAAATAAAAATAGAAGAAGAAGATGTAACAAACATAGATGATGATGAAACACTAGATGAAACAAATGAAGAAGAAAATGAAGAAATTGAGGAAGAAGATATTTATTATGATGAAACTGAATTAGACGATGATGAAGATGATGATGATTATAAAGAATTAGTCATAGTAGATGATAAAGATATAGATAATGATATTTCATAGAAAAGAGGAAATATTTTGATAGAAAGATTAGAAATTATATTAAAAAAATACAACGATTTATCTGAAGAGCTATTAAAAGAGGAAATATTAAGTGATTATGCAAAAACTGCTCAACTTTCCAAAGAACAAAAAGAATTAGAAGAAACTGTTATAATTTATAAAAAATATAAAAAAGTATTAGTTGATATTGAAGAATTAAAAAGTATGGAAAAAGATACGGAAATGATGGAAATTGTTAAAGATGAACTTTTTAATTTAGAAAAGGAAAAAGAAACTTTAGAAGAAAAATTGCAATTTCTTTTAATTCCTAAGGACGAAAATGATGGAAAAAATATAATAATGGAAATAAGAGGAGCAGCTGGTGGAGATGAAGCAAATATTTTTGCAGGAGATTTATTTAGAATGTATTCTCACTATGCAGAAAAAATGGGATTTAAAATAGAAATTATGAATGCTGTAGAAGGAACAGCAGGTGGTTTTTCGCAAATAGAATTCATGATAACAGGAGAAAATGTTTATTCTAAATTAAAATATGAAAGTGGAGCTCATCGTGTACAAAGAGTTCCAGAAACTGAATCTCAAGGAAGAGTTCATACATCTACAGCAACAGTTGTAGTTTTTCCAGAAGTAGAAAACAAAGAAGTAAATATTAATGAAAATGATTTAAAAATAGATGTATATCATAGTAGTGGGGCAGGAGGCCAAAGTGTAAATACTTCAAATTCAGCAGTTAGAATTACCCATTTACCTACTAATACAGTTGTTACTTATCAAACAGAAAGAAGTCAATTAAAAAATAAACAAAAAGCATTACAGGTTTTAGCGGCAAAACTACAAGATGAGCAAAGGCAAAAAGAAGAGAAACTTCTTGGGGATGCTCGTAAAAGCAAAATTGGAACTGGAGATAGATCAGAAAAAATAAGAACATATAATTATCCTCAAAATAGAATTACTGATCATAGAATAAATTTTTCAATTATGGAATTAGATAAAGTAATGAATGGAAATTTAGAACCAATTATTGATGCTTTAATTTTAGAAGATCAAAAAAGAAAATTAGCAGGAGAAAATAATTAATGACAATTGATGATTTAATATTGTATGGAAAAAAATATGTTCATAAAGATCATGTTTTTCTTTTATTATCTGAACTGTTAAAAATAAATATTCTAGATATTTTTAATCATTTGGAAGATAAGGTTTCGTCTAAAAATATTGAAAGATTTAAAAAACAAATAGCTTTATTAAAAGATGGAAAACCTATACAATATGTTATTGGTAGTGTAAATTTTTATGGATATAATTTTTTTATAAATCAAAATGTATTAATACCTAGATTTGAAACAGAAGGTTTAGTTTTAGAAACTTATAAATTAATAAAAGCAAATTTTAAAAATAAAAATTTGAAAATATTAGATTTGGGAACTGGTAGTGGTGTAATTGGTTTAACTTTAAAAAAACTTGAACCAAATTTTCAAATAGATTTAGTAGATATTAGTGAAAAAGCATTAGAAGTTGCATCTTATAATTGTAAAAAATTAGGTGTAGATGCAAATATTATAAAAAGTGATTTTTTTGAAAATATTAATTCTAAATATGATGTAATAATATCAAATCCACCATATATTAAATATGATGAAGAAATTGAAGACGTTGTAAAAAATAATGAACCTCATATTGCTTTATATGCTAAAGAAGATGGTCTATATTGTTATAAACAAATATTAAAAAATATTTCAAATCATTTAAATTCTAAATATATAATTGCTTTTGAAATAGGTATGACTCAAAAAAAAGACGTAGAAAATTTAATTAATAAATATTTAAAATTTTCCCAAATTTATACTAAAAAAGATTTAAATAATAGGGATAGATATATATTTGTAACAAACTTTGAATAAAAAATGAAACTATTACTCTTAATTATATTGAAAGAAGGTAATAGTTTTATTATGAAAAAAGTTATAATAATATTTCTAATAAGTGGCTTAGCTTTATTTTCAATAAAAAAAGTATCTTCTATTGAAATTCCAGATGATGCTATTAGAATTAGAGTGGTTGCATCATCCAATTTAGAAAGTGATCAAGAAATAAAATTAAAAGTAAAAGAAAATGTTCAAAATTTTTTAATTAAAAAATTAGAAAATAGTAAATCAAAAGAACAAGTTAAAAAAATAATAGAAGATAACATAGAAAATTTAAATAATATTGTCAATAATGTTTTAATAAGTAATAATGTAAAAATGAATTATAATATAAATTATGGATTAAATTATTTTCCTAAAAAAGTATATAAAGGTATTGAATATAAAGAAGGTTACTATGAATCATTAGTAATTACATTAGGAAATGGAAAGGGTAAAAATTGGTGGTGTATTTTATTTCCTCCCCTTTGCTTAATTGATGCCACGGAAACAGAAAATTTGACAGAAGTAGAATATAAATTATATGTAAAAAAAATCATTGAAAAATTTAAGAATTAATTAATATAAAAGCGAATAAACTTATTTAGGGGGGCTAATAAATGAATGAAATGATTTCGCTTATTTTAATTGGCATATCTTTAAGTTTAGATGCGTTTTCTTTAGCATTATCATTTGGTACAAATGAAATTGAAAATAAATATGAATTTATGCTTTCTTTAATAGTAGGAATTTTTCATTTTTTTATGCCTTTAATTGGACTTTCAATAGGGAAATTGATTTTAAATTTATTAAATGTAGATCCAAATATTTTAATTGGTATTATTCTTTTATTTTTAGCATTTACAATGATAAAAGATATGTTTACAAATGATAACTATTGTTTTTCCAAAACTTTTATGGGAATGATATTATTTGCTTTTAGTGTTAGTTTTGATAGTTTTTCAACTGGAATAGGACTATATGCTATTACAGATAATATATATTTAGCAAGTATTATATTTTCTTTTTTTAGTTTTTCCTTTACCTATTTAGGAATGATAATTGGAAAATATGCTAAAAAAAGATTAGGGAAAATAGCTGAAATTATTGGAGTAATTATTTTATTATTTGTTGGTATTATGTATTTATGTAAATAAAATGTCTTTAAAATTGACAAATAGTAGCTATATGAATTAAGATTAAAGTGGTGAAGTATATGAAAATTATTGAAATAATTGGAAATAAAGAATTGACTGGTACTATAAAAGTAAGTGGGGCAAAAAATAGTGCGGTTGCTTTAATTCCTGCCGCAATCTTATGTGATGAAGATGTTATTTTAGAAAATGTTCCTGATATTTCTGACACATATGATTTATTTAATATTTTAGATCTTTTAAATATTCAAAAAGATTATAAAAATAATGAATTAAAATTAGATTTAAAAAATATGAAAAACTGTGAAATAAAAAAAGAATTATCTCAAAAACTACGAGCTTCTTATTATTTTATGGGAGCCCTTTTAGGAAAATTTAAAAAAGTTACTATTTATTTTCCCGGGGGATGCAGTATAGGTGCAAGACCAATAGATTATCATATTAAAGGTTTTAAGCAAATGGGAGTAAATATAAAAATAGATAATGATAAATATGAGCTTGATGCAAGAAATTTGCATGGTGCTGATATATATTTGGATTTTGAAAGTGTTGGGGCAACTATTAATTTAATTTTAGCTGCTACTAAGGCTAAAGGGTTAACAGTTATTCATAACGCCGCAAGAGAACCAGAAATTGTCAATGTTGCAACATTTTTAAATAGTATGGGAGCAAAAATATCTGGAGCGGGAACTAACGAAATAACAATAGAGGGAGTAAATTATTTAAAAAAAGGAAGAGGAGAAATAATTCCTGATCGGATTGAAGCCTTAACATATATAATTATCGGGGCTTTAGTTGGGAAAAATTTAAAAATAGAAAATATTATTCCTTCACATATTCAGGCTTCACTTTCTAAATTAAAAGAAATAGGGGTTGATTATATCGAAAATAAAAATAGCATAATAATTAATAGTAAAAAAAATTATAAGGCTACAAATATTAAAACATTAGTTTATCCTGGCTTTCCAACTGATGTTGCTCAACCTTTTTCAGTTTTATTAACTCAATGTAGTGGTTTATCAAATATAAAAGAAACAATTTTTGAAAATAGAATGGGACATATGCCATATTTAAATAAAATGGGAGCAAATATTAAATACAATCTAAAAGAAGCAAATATCAAAGGACCTACTAAATTAAAAGGAGAGGAAGTTACTGCTACGGATTTAAGAGCTGGGGCAGCCTTAGTTTGTGCAGGTTTAAAAGCTGAAGGAAAAACAGTTATTTTTGATGCGGAACATGTTTTAAGAGGATATGGACATTTAGAGGAAAAATTAACAAATGTTGGTGCTAAAATAAATATTAAAGAAATATAATAATAGCAAATGCTATTATTTTTTTTGAGGTGAAATATGAAAAAAGGCTTACCTATAATACTGATTATAATATCACTTACTTTTATAGCTTATTATAAAATAAATAATGATAAAATTTCTTTTGTCGCCTTAGGAGATGGAATAGCATTAGGAGAAAATTCTAATAATAAAATTTCTAAATCTTACAATGATTATTTAAAAAATCAAATTAGTAAAAATAAAAAAATAAAATTTTACAGTAAAGAATTTTGTAAAAAAGATTTGCGAATAAAAGACTTAAAAAATCAAATTGAATCTAATGATTTTATTAGTCAAAATAATAGAAAAATATCTATTAATCAAGCTATACATAATGCTAATTTATTAACATTATCAATTGGGGCATCTGATCTTTTTTATTCTTTAAAAATAAATAACAGTTATATTAAGGGAAATGATTTAGATAATATATATAAAAAAATTGATAAAATATTTATAGATTTGGAAAATTTAATAAAACAAATTAGAAAAAATTATAACAAAAAACTTATTGTTATAGGGTATTATAATCCTTTGACTAATCAAAATTATATAAATAATGAAATTTATGATGAAGTATTTTCATATTGTAATGATTTATATTATAAGTTGTCATATAAATATAATTTTACATACATTAATACTAATAATATAATTAATAAAAATAAAAAATATCTTCCAAATGATAATAGTATTCATTTAAATAATATTGGCTACAAAAAAATTTCTAACGAAATTTATAAAACTTTGAATTTTGACAAAAAATAAAAAATATGTTAATATTATTTTACAAACTTGTTGTGGTGCACTATTCTAGTTACATGAAATTATCGGAAGGTAGGGCTAAAAATCTACTGCTTGTTAAAAAAATTTAACATGTCGTGCGAAATATAGAGATATTGTACTGATCATACAATGATTAATTTTATATTTTTATAGCGAATAATGATAAAAATTTATGTATTAGGGAAAACCTCTAGAGTGTCAAGTTATAAAGATTAAAATGCGGACTAAGTGGCAATCGAGTCATTAATTTGGCGACAGTTAATTATTTTCTATAAAGAGAAATCGCCCGAGGGTAACCAAAGGAGAGAAAATAGAGAAATTCAACTCGACCTAAAGCCGTAAAATTAATTTATAATTTACCACACAAATATTTAAGGAGAAATATGAATAAGAAGAGATGGATAATAAAAATATTTATAATCTCTTTTTTTCTAGCAATAATTTTTAGTTTAGGAACAAATGCATTTGCTAGTAAATTTAATGAGATTATTCTTATTTTACTAACCCTTTTAGTTATTATTGTCGGAGTTATATTTGATATGATTGGAACAAGTGTTTTAACTAGCAAAGAATCTACTTTTCATGCTATGTCTTCTAAAAAAATAAAAGGTGCATCTAAAACTGTAGATTTAATTAAAAATTCGGCAAGTGTTTCAAGTATTTGTAATGATGTTGTTGGCGATGTATGTGGAGTTATTAGTGGTTCTTTAGGAGTGTCATTAAGTATTCTTATTTCTAACAGATATAATGTGTCTTTATCTATAATGACCATTTTGACGGCCGCTATTATATCAGCTTTAACAGTTGGAGGAAAAGCAATATTTAAACAAGTAGCTATTAAAAATAGTGATAAAATTATATATAAAGTTGGTTTCATATTATCAGGCTTTAAAAAAAATTGAAAAATAAAATTTAAGGCTATATTTCTATAGTTTATTACCAAAATTTTAAAATGGGGAACAAAGTTATAAATCTTCCTTTTTTAGATTTTAATTCCTTTTTTTATATAGAAATGTTTCACATTAATTGTAAAATACAAATAATATAAAAATAAACTTTACAAAATAAAAATAATAATTTATAATTGTACTTATTAACGAGAAAAAATTTTTAAAATTAAATTATGGGGGTAATTATGAATAAAGAAGAAGTAAGAAAAGATATTAATATTAATAGAAATCATTCATGGATAAAAGAAATATATTTAAGACATAAAGATGAGATGGATAGAAATATATTGGATTATTTTGGTAATAATATTACTTATAATGAACTTTTTAAAAATGCATCAGAACTTGCTAATGCTATGAAAGCAAATGGCTTAAAAAAAGGAGACGAATTCGTAGTATTTACTGATAGAATTCCAGAATATGTTTATTTAATGTGTGCTGCTAGCATGATAGGAGCAATTATACATTTTGCTTCTGAAAAGTTTAATAGTGATTATATAAAAGAAATTATTCAAAATGCTAATAGTAATTTTTTATTCATTCAGGATAGAAAGTTAAAAAAACTTTTACCAATTTTGGAAAATTTAAAAAATTATAATATTATTACTTTTTCGCATAAACGTTCATTATTAAATATAAATCCATTTTATCAACAATTAATTGATAAATTTTATGGTGATAGTAATGATACAGATATAAATCCATTTATTACTTATGATGATTTTATTAGAAGTGGCAGTGCTTATAATAGAGATAAATTATTTGAAAAAATAAATTTAGATGATTCTTTTACTATTACATATTCTAGTGGCACTACTAAAAAAGGATTTCCAAAAGGTATTGTTCACTCTAATAGACATTACATTACAATGGGGAGATATCACGATCCTGAAGTTTCTGGTGTACCATCTTTAAAAAAATTTAGTACTTATTCTAATATACCAGCATATTCAAATACTTATATATTATCATCATTATCTGATAATTTAATTATGGGTGGTAAAGTAATATTAGATCCAATAGATGATCCAGCTTATTTTACTATTGGAATGAAAATTCATAAATCGAATATGAATGTAGCTACACCAAGCGTTTGGTTATTAAATGCTTTAAATTTTTATTATAGTAATGATAAATATGGGATAAAATCATTACCTGATGCTTTATTTAATTTTGCTGGTGGAGAACCTCTTAGTGCTGGAGAAGAAAAATTTTTAAACAAATTTCTTAAAGATTTAAAAGGTGGAGTAAATATAACTCACACACCATTTTCTTTAGCTAAAATGTCAACAGCAGGTGCCGACTGTGAACATGGAAGTCTTTTTTATAGAATATTAAGAGGTTATTTTAATAATTTGCCATATAGAATTGGTAGAAAAGATCCAATTGGTATGAAAATATATGATTTTGTTGATGTCCAAGTTTTAAGACCTGATGGAACTTATTGTAATCCTCTTGAGCATGGTAAATTAGTAGCAAATTCTGATTGTACTATGAAAGAATATAAAAATAATCCTGAAGAAACTAAGAATTTTTATATTAAAGATGCTTATGGTAAAATATGGGGAAAAATGAATATGTACGGTTATTTAGATGAAAAACATTATGTATCAATGAAAGGTAGATATACAGATGATAAAAGCATCCCTACATATAGAATAGCTGACGAAATATTAAAAGATACAAAAAAAATAATGTCTTGCGAAGTAGTTTCTTTAAAACAAGATGATGGATTCATTTATGTTGCTCATATCATGCCTCAATTTAATACTTCTTTTAATAAAGAAAAAGTATTAAATGGAGCATTACAAAGATGTATTAAAGTTTTTGGAGACGGCATTCAAAATATTCTTTATTTTAAAATAAGAAATAGTTTTCCTTTATCTTTAAGTTCAAAAAGAGATTTGCTAGTATTAAAATCAGAAGGCTTAGAAAATGTAGAAAAAATTAATATTAAAGAGTATGAAGGTAAATCAAAAGTTAAAAGAAGTAAAAATTATTATTAAAAATAAACACTGAATAAATAGCGTTTATTTTTTTTAATTAAATTTATATAAATATAAACTTTAATATTTGACTAAATTTGTTTATATTTATATAATTTAAATGATAGAGTTAGGAAGATGTTATATGTTTAATAGTTTTTCTTTAATATTAATGAGTTTAATTTTTATGTCAATTTTATTATTTAATTTTTCAAGAAACAAGCATATTAATACTATAGAATTAAAGCTATATAATATTTTATTATATATAAATATTTTTGGATTAATTTTAGAAATGTTATGTTTTTGTTCAATAAAATTCTTAAGTAAAGGTAATTTTTTAACTTTATTAATTAATAAAGTATTTTTAAATTATTATATATTATTTATGATTATTTTTATAATATATGTTTTAGTTATATCTATGGAAATCAATAAATTTATAAAAAATAAAAAAAAGATTAAATTAATAGCTATTTTTGTTTTTTTAATTTTTAGTTTTATGGTATATATATTACCTTTAAATTTAAATTATGGTCAAAAAATATATTCTTATGGGCCTGCAGTTGTAACTGTTTATATTTATTCATTTATTATATTACTTTTTTGCATAATAATATTGTTAAAAAATTTTAAATATATTAAATCTAAAAAATATTTGCCGATTATTATTTTTATTATTGGAAGTGGTATTGTTGGATACATTCAGACTATTAAACCGGAATTAACACTAAATACTATAATAGAATCAGTAGTTTTATTTATAATGTATTTTACAATAGAAAATCCTGATGTAAAAATGATTCAACAATTAGAACTTGCCAAAGATACCGCTGAAAAAGCAAATAGAGCAAAAAGTGATTTTTTATCTAGTATGTCGCATGAAATAAGGACACCTTTAAACGCTATTGTCGGGTTATCCGATGATATATTAACATATGATAATGTTCCTGATGAAGTAAAAGAAGATTCTAAAGACATAGTTGAAGCATCACATACTTTACTGGAAATTGTTGGTAATATTTTAGATATAAATAAAATTGAAAGCGAAAAAATGAAAATTGTAGAAAATGTTTATAATTTTAAAGAAGAATTAATTTCAATTGCTAAAATAAATAAAGTAAGAATTGGAAATAAACCAATTCAATACAATGTAAATATAGCAGAAGATATACCAAATTATTTATATGGCGATAAAACACATATAAAACAAATATTAAATAATTTAATATCAAATGCCATTAAATATACTGATGAAGGTTATATAAATATAAGTGCTAAATGCATAAATAATAATGATACATGTTTACTTATAATTAGTGTTCAAGATACTGGAAGAGGAATTAAAGCAGAAGATATAGGGAAATTATTTACCAAATTTGAAAGATTAGATATTGAGAAAAATTCAACAACTGAAGGAACAGGATTAGGGCTTGCAATTACCAAAAAGTTAGTAGAATTAATGAATGGTAAAATAAATGTATCAAGTAGCTATAAAAAAGGATCAATATTTATGGTTCAATTACCACAAAGAATTTATAAAAAAGAAATGCCTGATACTAATATAAAGTCAAAAGAAGAGATAAAAGAAAATTTTAAGAATAAAAAGGTTTTAATAGTAGATGATAATGCATTAAATATAAAGGTGGCAAAAATAGCATTAAGAGATTTTGAAATGGAAATTGATGAATGTTATGATGGATTAAGTTGTTTAGAAAAAGTGAAAGAAAAAAAATATGATATTATTTTGATGGATATAATGATGCCAGAAATGAGTGGGGAAACTGCTTTAATTAAATTAAAAGAAATGCCAGGATTTAATACACCAGTAATAGCACTTACAGCCGATGCAATAACTGGGGCTAAAGAAAAATACATTGAAGAAGGATTTGCCGATTATATTGCAAAACCATTTAAAAAAGAAGAAATTAAAGAAAAGTTAGATAATATATTTAATAAATAATTGTTATATTTTTGTAAAACAAAAAACAGAGTTGACTTTTGTTTATTAGAATTTTATAATATTAAAATATTTGGAGGCAAAAATGAAAGAAAAAAAGAAAGTTTTAACGGGAATTAAACCAACTGGTGAGGTTACTTTAGGCAATTATATTGGTGCTATAAAACAAATGGTCAAATTGCAAAATGAATATGAATCATATATATTTGTTGCTGATTTACATGCCCTTACTATACCTCAAAATCCTAAAGAATTAAAAGAAAGAATAAAAAAATTTATTGCTATGTATATTGCTTGTGGAATTGATCCAGATAAATCAACTATTTATATTCAGTCTGAAAATGAGTATATTCCAGCAATATCTTATTTACTAGAATGTAGTACAACTTATGGTGAAGCATCAAGAATGATTCAATTTAAAGAAAAAAGTAAAAATAATGCTAATTTTTCTGTTGGTCTCCTTACATATCCAATATTAATGGCAGCAGATATTTTATATTGTGATACCGATTTAGTTCCAGTAGGAATTGACCAAAAGCAACATGTAGAACTTGCTAGAAATATTGCTGATAGATTTAATAAAAAATATGGTGAAACTTTTATTTTGCCTCAGCCTCTTACTACAACAGAAGGTGTTAAAATAAAAGATTTAAAAGATCCACTTAAAAAAATGAGTAAATCTGAAGAAAGTCCAACTGGGGTTATAAGTATGTTTGACACAAAAGAAGACATAATAAAAAAAATAATGAAAGCTACAACAGATAGTGACAATATTATTAAATATGATATGGAAAATAAACCAGGTATATCTAATTTACTAAACATAGCAACTTCACTTGGAAATTTATCAATTCCTGAACTTGAAAAAAAATTTGAAAATTGTGGGTATGGTGAATTTAAAAAGTATGTTGCTGAATTAACATCTAGTCATATAGAAAATATTCAAAAAAAATATAATAAACTAATAAATAGTGATGAATTAGATAATATTTTAAACAAAGGTATCAAAAAATCTACTAAATTAGCTAAAGAAAAATATGAATTAATGAAGAAAAAATTAGGACTTTGTAGAAATTAATTTGCATTATTAAAAATTTATGTTATAATAACTAAGTCATGTGGATACTATGATTTGAAATATAATTATGGCGGGAGGAAAATTTATGAAAAAAAACATTCATCCAGAGATGAAAGAAACTACGGCAACTTGTGCATGTGGTGCAACATTTAAAGTAAAATCAATAAAAGAAAATATCCAAGTTGAAGTTTGTAGTAATTGTCATCCATTTTATTCTGGAAAACAAGGACAACACAAGAAAACTGGAGCAGTAGATAAATTTAATCGTAAATATAATTTAAATCAAAAATAATAAGCAATAGCTTTAGTTGGCTTTTGCTATTTTTTTTGGTACAATATTTTTGGTGATAAAAATGAAAATTGGTATTTGCTGTGATCATCATGGTATTAATATTAAGGAACAAATAATAGCTCACTTAAAAAATTTAAAATATGAAGTTGTTGATTATGGAACGTATGATAAAAAGCCAGTGGATTATCCAGATATTGCTTTTAAAATGGGTGAAGATATAGGGAAAAAAATTGATGTAGGTATTGCCATGTGCAGAACAGGAATAGGTATGAGTATTGCATTGAATAAGGTAAAACATGTTAGATGTGCTCATGCAGAAAATATAAACGAAGCAAAACTTACAAGACTTGACAATGATGCAAACGCTCTTGCTTTTTCTACAGAACTTCCTTTAAATACTATATTTGAAATTATAAATACTTTTTTGCAAACTTCTTTTTCAAATGAAGAAAGACATAAAAGAAGAATTGATAAAATAAAAGAATATGAGGATATGTTATGAATATAAAAGCTATTTTATATGTTATTTTTTTATTTTTGTCTGCATATACTTTATCAAGTATTAATTTTAATGCAATTATAAAAAAAAATAAAATAATTGAAACACGAATATTAATGATAATTTTATCATTTATTATGAGTTATTTATTAACTAATTTTATAACAGATTTTTTAAATGTAAGTAAAATTATAAAATAGGGAGAAATTTATGAAAAATAAAATATTACTTTTATTAGTTATTATTTTATTACCATTTACTATAATAAGCAGTTTTCGAAAATCGAAAACTGATTTTAATTTGCCTAAACAATCAAAAGAAACTATTCAAAAAAAAGATACTAAAGAAATAACTGTGAGTGTAAATTTAGTAGATGAAAATAAAGTTGTTAACCTAGATTTAGAAAGTTATATTGTTGGAGTTGTTGCTGGAGAAATGCCAGCATCGTATTCAACGGAGGCTTTACAATGCCAAGCAATAGCTGCTAGAAGTTATGTTGTTAATTACATGGAAGAAAATAAAAATTATAATTTAACTAATACAACTTCTAATCAAGTCTATTTAACTACAGATCAAATGAAAGCAAAATGGAATAGTAATTATGAAAAATATTATAATAAAATTTTAATGGCAGTTGAAAGTACAAAAAATAAAGTAATGAAATATGATGGTAAAACAATTAAAGCATTTTATTTTGCAGTTAGTAATGGATATACTGAGGATGTAAAAAATGTTTTTGGTGGCAATTTGCCATATTTAAAATCTGTTGAATCAGATGATTCAAATTATAAAAATTATGTAAATACTATTAATATTTCAAAAGAAGATTTTTGCTTAAAATTAAAAATTACTAATTGTGAAGAAATTAAAATTAGTAATATTATTAAAGATAATACTAATAGAATAAGTTCTCTAGTTGTAAATGATAAAATGTTTAAAGGGACAGATTTTAGACAATTATTAGCATTAAAATCAACAGATTTTGTTATAAACATAAATAATAATAAAGTAACTATTACTACTAAGGGATCAGGACATGGAGTGGGTATGAGTCAATATGGAGCAGAAGTTTTAGCAAAAAAAGGTTATAATTATGAACAAATATTAAAAAAATATTATCAAGGCATAGAAATAGAAAATATTTAGTATATTTAACAATTTTTGGTTAATACTTTAAATAGGAGAGTGATATAAAGTGAAACCAAAAAGAAAATTAAAAAAATTTGTTATGCCTTTAGCTTATTTATCTAGTTTAGTAATAGTTGTTTTAGGAGGAATATTAGCGACTAATTTTATTGGAAAAACAAATAATGATGATTTTTCGTATAATTATGTAGTTGGAGCTTTTAATCAAGATATTTCCCCAGTTAATGAAATTGTTAATGAAGAAATAATTAAACCTTTTACAAATGAAGCAGTGGAAATAGCTAAGAAATTTTATGATAAAGATAGTGATGAAGAAAGCCAACAAAAATCAATAATATATTTTGAAAATACATATATGCCTAATACAGGTATATTATATAAAAATAATGAAACTTTTGAAGTCGTTGCAACTTTAGATGGAACAGTAACTTCAGTTAAAACAGATGAAATACTTGGAAATGTTGTGGAAATAAAGCATAACGCAAACTTAATTACAGTTTATGAGTCTTTAAGTGATGTGGAAGTAAAAGAGGGAGATAAAGTTTTACAAGGTGATAAAATAGGAAATAGTGGTGAAAATAAAGTAGATCCTGCAAATAAAAACGAATTATTATTTGAAGTTTATTATAAAGGATTAATATTAAATCCTGAAAAATATTATGAAATGGATATAAAAGACTTATCAGAAGAAACTGAATAAGTCTTTTTATGAATATATGCTAAATCAATAAAATATATTTTATTGAGGTGTATAAAATGATAAGCAGTGAAATTAAAAATAGAGTTTTAAAAGAAGCTAATTATATTTTAAATACAAAAAAAACAATCAGAAATTTAGCAAAAAAATTTAAAATAAGTAAAAGTACGGTACACAAAGATTTACATGAAAGATTAAAAAAAATCAATTTAAAAAAATATAATAAAATACAAGAAATAATGAAAGAACACATTAAAACACGACACATAAAAGGTGGAGAGTCAACTAAATTAAAATATTTAAATACGTAGGTGATAAATTTGAAAAAAAAAGAAATAGTTATTATAATTTACGATGATATTTTATACTTAGAAAATAAAAATTATAAATTAGAAAATATAAAAAATGGTAAAGTAACAAACTATGAAAATGGAAAAAAAGAATTAGAAAAAATAATTAAAGAAAATAAATTAAATAAAAGTATATTAAATAATAAAATTAATATAGTTGTTTCAAATAATATAGACGATTGTGATGTATTTGTTTATAAAAGTATTTTTGACAGTCTCCAATTTAATAAAATTAAAATATTTAATATGAAAGAAATTTTGACCAATAATTTAAATATTGAAAACACTTTATTAATTTTTTTTAATAAAGAAAATTATGAATTAAATTATAATTATAAAAAGTATATTTTAAATAATATTTTTGACCAATGTATTTATGATTATATAGAAAAAAATAAAATAAAAAAAATTATAATTTTTACTTATTTATATGATGTAGATAATATTATAAAAAATATAAAAAGTAAGTTTAATATAGATGTTTTATATAATAAAAATATTATTATGCAAATATTTTTAAAATTTGCATAATTTTTTTTGCAATTTAATGGTAAAATATGGTATTATTTTACTATAAGGAAACTTTAACGAATGAGGTTTATAAAAATGAAAAAAGATTTAAATAAAATTTTAAGTAGAACTTTGTTAACTTACACTTTTTTACTCTTCTTTGTGTTTATACTAAAAATAGCTGGATTTGATTATTTTGGTCTAGACATAAATAACCCAGTTATAAAATCAATTGATGTTTTTGCAACTAGATTTCACTTGATAAATATATGGTATTTTATCACATTAACAATTTATTCATTTATAATTATTAGTATTACTTGTAAAAATAGTGAAAAGAAAGTTTTCATTATATCCATAAGCATTTCAATTATTAATATATTATTAAATTATTTATTATTGAAACAATATTATAATGGAATTTTTAAAGTAATTTTTGATTTTGCGTTATTATTAACTGGATGTTTATTATGCAAAAGAGAAATAAAGTTTAAGGAATTGTTAAAAAGGTTTATAATAATGATTTTTTTAAATTTTATTTATCAGCTTATATCAATGTTAATAAGAAATTTCAATTATGTTAAAGATACAGATTTTATAAGTTCAATATTGATAAATTTTGATTATATTGTAATGATGATAATTACGTATAAATTATATTTTATGAAAAGGAGAGATAAAAAATGGGTAGTTGGTTATTTTTCGGGCCTACTGACTTTATTAAAAAAGCAGTTAAAAGAGTTTCCAATAAAATTTTCAAAGACTAAAAATAAGGTAAAAAATACTAGCAATAAGGAGAAATTTGAAACAAGTTTATATTTGTTTCTTTTCTTGCTTTGGAATATATTTCAAGTCTTTGTCGTATTATTTGTAGCTAAACTTAATAATGGTCTTACTGAATGTATATTTATATTACTTTCATTTTGGATGAATAAAACAGTTTTTGGAAAAGCTTTTCATATGAAAAAAGCATCATATTGTTTTATAGTAAGTAATTTAGTATATTATGTTTTAGTAAGAATTTGTATATCCGTAAATATTTCGCTTTTATTTCCAATTATTTTAGGAGTTATGTTATCATATACTACTTCCTTAATTGTTAAATATAATGAATTTAAACTATATAGAGGAATGCCTAAAGATGATTTAATTGCTCATTGTAAAATATGTAATTTAAATAATTATGATACACAATTAATGGTTGATTATTATTGTAATAGAAAAACTGATATACAAATAGCAATGAAAAACAATTATTCAGTTGAAGCCATCAAAAAACAGAAAAAGAAAGTTAGAGATATATTAAATTCTCATTAATAAAACGTATAAATATCGAGATTGATTTTATCAATCTCTTTTTTATTATATTAAAATAAAAATTTTTTAAAATTTAGTTAAAAATATTGATAAATTTATTATGACTTTTAATTATACTTTTTTACACTTTTTATAATGTATATTCGACTGTGCAAATAGAAACTTTTTTGTTATAGTTTGCTGTTTGTAGTAACTAAATTTTATTATACGGTAATATCTTTCTAATGTCGGAATTTGACGAACGATTTTTATTGATAATAAATAGTTAGGTTATTAAAATAAAATTGTATCGAAAGGAGTGAAAAAATGTTAGAAGGCCGTGTAAAATGGTTCAATAACGATAAGGGATATGGTTTTATCGAATGTAAAGATTTTGATGACATCTTTGTACATTACTCTGTAATAATAAAAGATGGCTATAAGACTTTAAAAGAAGGTATGACTGTAGAATTTAAACTTATTGAAACTGAAAAAGGTTTGCAAGCTATTGATGTAAAAGAATTACAACCAGCTACTATTTAGTAGTTTTTTTTCTTTTTATTTGTTATAATTAAGTTGGAGGGATACTTATGAAAATTAATATTCGTGGGGATAAAATAAAAATTACCCAAGCAATAAAAAAACATGTTGAAGATAAAATTTCAAAGTTGGATAAATATCTTGAAAATCCAAATAATGTTGAAGTATATGTTTTAATTAAAATAAAAGGAGAAAATCAAGTTATTGAAGTTACAATACCAACTAAAAAATTTACATTAAGAGCAGAGGAATCTCATTCAGATTTATATGCTGCTGTTAACTTAGTTGTTGACAAATTAGAAAGACAAATTAGAAAAAATAAAACTAGATTGAATGATAAGTACAAGACTTATGATGTCATAGATTTTAATTTAGATTTTGAAGAACAAAATGAAAACAAAAATAAAATTATTAAAAGAAAAGATGTTGACTCAAAGCCAATGGATGAACAAGAGGCAATTTTACAAATGAATTTAATAGGACATGATTTCTTTGTTTTTAAAAATATTAATGAAGAGTGTGTATCGGTTATATATAAAAGAAAAGATAATGATTATGGTATATTAAATGTAAAATAAGAAGTTTTAAACTTCTTATTTTCAATTATTAAGAAATTCAGTTGTAATGAAAGATAAAAACATGATAAAATAATTAAGTAGAGGTGAAAACAAAATGAATTTTTTAAAAAAATTGATAGACTCAGAATATAAAGAATTAAAAAAATTTGAATCAATTGCTGATCAAGTAATTGCCATGGAAGATGAAATGGCATCTTTAAGCGATGATGAATTGAAGGCAAAAACTTCTGAATTTAAAAAATTATTATCAAATGGAATAGATTTAGATGAATTAATAATACCAGCTTTTGCAACAGTTAGAGAAGCTGCTTGGCGAACTATAAAACAGAAACCATTTAAAGTGCAAATAATCGGAGCTTTAGCACTTCATTTTGGTAATATTGCTGAAATGAAAACTGGAGAAGGTAAAACATTAGTTGCTACTATGCCAGCTTATTTAAATGCATTGACGGGAAAAGGGGTACATATTGTTACTGTTAATGATTATTTAGTTGATGTTGCTGCAGATGTAATGGTTGGAGATATTTATAGATTTTTGGGGTTAACTGTTGGGAAAAACAAAAAAGATTTATCAAGTAAAGAAAAACAAGAAGTATATAAATGTGACATTGTTTATTCAACTAATAATGAAATTGGTTTTGACTATTTAAGAGATAATATGGTATCTCACATTGAAGATAAAGTACAAAGAGAATTAAATTATGTAATTATTGATGAAGTAGATTCAATTTTAATTGACGAGGCACGTACTCCATTAATTATTTCTGGCGGTAGGTTTAATGCCGAGAATTTATATGTTGAAGCTGATAAAGCAGTAAAAAAATTAAAAGATGATGTTGATTATAAAGTTGATATAAAACAAAAAACTGTAAGTTTAACAGAAGAAGGTAGCAAAAAATTAGAAACAATTTTACATTTAAATAATTTATATGATTTAGATAATAGTGTTTTATTACATCATATAAATCAAGCATTAAAAGCTAATTATGGAATGAGTATTAATGTCGATTATGTTATAGAAAATGGACAAATAATTATTGTTGATCAATTTACTGGTCGTCTAATGCATGGAAGACAATTTTCTGAAGGATTACATCAAGCTATTGAAGCTAAAGAAGGTGTAAAAATAAATGAAGAAACAAAAACTATGGCTACTATAACTTTCCAAAATTTATTTAGAATGTATAATAAAATTTCTGGTATGACAGGTACAGCAAAAACTGAAGAAGAGGAATTTAGAAATATATATAATATGTATGTTATTCAAATCCCGACTAATAAACCAGTAATAAGAGAAGATTTACCAGATTTAGTATACTCTACAGAAGCTGGTAAATATAAAGCAATTATAAAAACTATTAAAAAGATTCATGAAAAAGGGCAACCTATTTTAGTTGGAACAATTTCTGTAGAAGCAAATGAAAAATTAAGTGCTCTTTTAAAATCAGAAAAAATACCTCATGAAGTATTAAATGCTAAAAATCATGCTAGAGAAGCTGAAATTATTGCTAAAGCTGGGGAAAAAGGTGCTGTTACAATTGCAACAAATATGGCAGGACGAGGAACAGATATTAAATTAGGTAAAGGTGTTAAAGAATTAGGTGGATTATTTGTAATGGGCACAGAAAGACATGAGTCAAGACGTATTGATAATCAATTAAGAGGTAGATCTGGAAGACAAGGAGATCCAGGTATTTCTCAATTTTTCGTTTCATTTGATGATGATTTAATGAAAAGATTTTGTTCTGATAAAATAAAAAGAATGATTCAAGGAATTGGAGTTGTTGATGATCAAGCAATTCGATCTAAAATGTTTACAAAAAGTATTGAAACAGCGCAAAAAAAGGTAGAAGGAAATAATTTTGATTCTCGAAAAACTTTACTTGATTATGATGATGTAATAAATGAACAAAGAGAGATTATATATATTAGAAGAAATGAAATTCTAGAAAGTGATGATATTAAACAAAGAGCTTATGAGTCAATTAAAAATTCTATTAATAATATTGTTGAATCTCATATTGCTCCAGAAGGATATTTAACTGAAAATGATAACAAAGATATAGTCGAACATATTAATAATAGTTTAATTATTAATGAAAAAGATCAATTTAAAGCAAAAGATTTAGAAAAGAAAACAATAGAGCAAGTAAAAAATCTACTTTATGAAAAAGTTATTAAAAATTATGAAAACAAAATTAAAGATATACCTGTTGAAGTTGTACAAGAATTTGAAAAAGCAATTTCTCTTCAAATTATTGATACATCGTGGGTTGAACATATTGCAACATTAGAACATTTAAAAGAAGGAGTTTATTTAAGAGGATATGCTCAAGTAAATCCTCTTCAAGTTTACACTATGGAGGGATTTGAAATTTTTGAAAATTTGTTAAGAGAAATTGATGATAAAATAGCTATATTTTTATTACGTGCTCAACTTAGATTAGATGTAGAAAGAAAACAAACTTTAAAGGAGGGAAATGGAACTCGAAAAAACAAACCAACTAAAGTAAAAAAAATTGGAAGAAATGAACTATGTCCTTGTGGTTCGGGAAAAAAGTATAAGAACTGTTGCGGAAAATGATTGTAAAATAAGGGTTTGCAAGCAATTTTTTAAAAAATAAAATATTTGCAAATTTGTAATTTGTTTGTAAAAAAATTAAAAAAACTAAAAAATCATTTGAAATTAAAGGAAATGTTAACGAATAAAGTATGTTAACATTTTTTAATTTTTAAGAAAAAAGCAAAAAGCATGTTCCTTTTAACATACATATATGATATAATGTATGTAGAAAGGAACAAAAGAAAATGAATAAAGAAGATATTATATTAAATTTAGCTAAAAAAAATAATGGAATTATTACCACAAAAGAAGTAGTAAGTAAAAATATAAATAAGATTTTTTTGACAAGATTAGTTAATAATAAAAAACTAGAAAGAGTAAAAAAAGGTTTATATGTTTTACCGTCTACTTGGGGTGATGAATATTTCAATTTAATTTATGGAAAT
>CANQYB010000003.1 GCA_947627975.1 uncultured Bacilli bacterium
GCCCCATAGTGAATTTTACGCACATATTGTTGTGAAAAATAAGTAAAAGTTCGTAATACTTGATATTATGGACTTTTTCTTTTGCAAAGGTGATGTTCATAGAAATTTTAGAATTTCCTTTGCGTGTAAAAAAACAAGATACTAAGAATTAAAGATATAACTAAATTAAATATTAAATATGTGAAGTCAAAAATTAATAACATTAATCAAACATTTAGAGAAAATTATTTTGATTTAGTGTTATTCTAATTATTAAATGATATGGTGATTTGTTTGAAATAAATATTAATAAAAAAGAAAATAGATTTGATAAAAATTATTAATAATGCTAAAAATATGGTATAATAATGATATTTAGGAGGAAAGTAAAATGAAAAAAAAAGAAAATTTAACTATTGAAGAAATAAAATTAAAATATGATTTACAAGATGACGATGTTGTACTAAGACTTTTGACATTAAAGTCAGCTATTAAAACTGAAAGACAAAAATCTATAAATTATAATGAATTACTATCATTTTTAAAAAGTTCTATGAATTATGATGAAATGCAAATATGGTTAATGAGAAAACAAATGGAAGGTGTTGAATTATCATTAAATGACAAATTAAAGAAATTCTTTGAATTAAACTCTAATGATGATATTTTAATTTTATATGATGTTGAACAAAATTATGATCAAAATAATATTGATGAAATAAAAAAAACTCTTAAAAAAATTTAAATATTTAATTATAAAATTTAAAATAGTCCAACTGCATTTAGCTTTAAAATCTTTTAATATAAATTATGCTCAAATCGATTTAATAAATAATGATTTTGCTGTTGTAGTAAAAAATATTTAATAAAAATAAGTAAAAAGAAGGTATTTATGAATAATACAAAAACAAAAAATTTCCAAGAAAAAAAATTTATTAATGATTTAAAATATGGAGATATTATTGAAATATTTAATAATTATTTTTTAGTAAAAAATATTGAAACTAAAAATGAAATAATAAAAGCAACTTTAAAAGATATGAATAATGGAAAAATTAGAGTTGAATTATTAACATATGATTTACTAAAAAAATTAAATGTAAAAAAAGTTAATTTAAAATATATAAAAAAAGATGATTATTACTATTATTTTCAAAATGAAGATAAAGAAGAAATAAAATATAAAATAACTTTTATTGGAACAGATTTTTTATATATTACTAAAAAAAAGAATAAAAAATTTATAAAATATGTTGAGCCTATATATATAAATTATTGTTCAAATAATATAAAAAAAGGAACAAAAATTAGTCTTAAAACTAATACAAAAAAATGCTAAAATTTTTTATACTTTAGATGGGAGTATTCCAGATAAAAATTCCAAATTATTTAAAAATGATTTAATTATTAAAAAAGATTGTTTATTAAAAGCGATTGCCTATAAAAATGGATAGCAAAAATCATATGTAGCAGAATTTCCCTTTTATTTGAAAAACCGTAAAATTCGTATTTTTTTAAGTCCTTCTCGTCAAAAATATAATTTGGGTATTCGTGGAAGTGGATATACTAATGAAATGCAAGAAATGAATAAACTATGTGATGAAATAGAAAATATTTTAAAAAAATATGATGTTATATTATATCGAAATTCATATGAAACATTTATTGAAGATTGGTCAAAGATTAATCATGAAGAATGTATAGATTTACATTTAGCAATTCATTCTAATGGTTCATATGGAAATTGGAAAAAAGGCGTAGAAAATTGGATACACGACTCATATAGCAACACCTATTCACTTGCTAAAAAAATTTATGATGAGGTATATTCTATTTATCCAGCTAATAATAATCCTATAACTAATCGCGGCATAAAATATGCTAATGGATTTTTAGCCGAAACAAATCCTGCTTATTTTTCTTTTGGTATGAATTTAGAAGTTGCCTATCATGATAATTTAGAAGATGCCAAATGGATAGTTTCAAATCGTAAAGATATTGCTAAGGCTATTTGTAAAGCTTTGATAGATTATTACCAGTTAGAAAAAATAAAATAGTTTAAAAGCCATAATTAATTTAATTTATGGCTTTTTTATTTAAATTTAATAACAGTTTTTATTTATATTAAAAATTGTATAAATTAAATAAAAAACTTACAAAATAATATAGAGGATATAAATATGAATAATTTAAAAAAATATAATCAAAAGAGAAATTTTAATAACACTTCTGAGCCTGTTGGTAAAAAAGAAAAAACTAAAAAAAAATTACGATTTGTTGTTCAACATCATTTAGCTCGAAAAGATCACTATGATTTTCGTTTAGAATTAAATGGTGTCTTAAAAAGTTGGGCTATACCTAAGGGGCCTTCATATAATACTAAAGATAAAAGATTAGCAATTCAAGTTGAAGATCATCCTTTAGAATATCGAAATTTTGAAGGGGTAATACCTAAAGGAGAATATGGCGGTGGTACAGTAATGATTTTTGATTATGGATATTGGGAGCCACTTGAGGATTCTAAAGAAAATGCCTTAAAATTTAATTTATATGGGAAAAGATTAAAAGGTAAATGGACATTAATTCACTTTAAAGAAGATAATTGGCTTTTAATTAAAGAAAAAGATTCCGTTAAAGGATTTAAAGATATAAATAAATTTAAAACTAGTATAAAAACAAAAAGAACTATGAAAGAAATTGAAAATGAAAAAGAAACTTGTCTTAAAAAAATTAAAATAACAAATCCTAATAAAGTTATTTTTAAAAATCCTAAAGTTACTAAACTTGAATTAGTAAATTATTATAAAAAAGTAGCTAAAAAAATGCTGCCATTTTTAAAAAATAGAATTATAAGTACTATAAGATGTCCTGACGGTGTAAATAAAACTTGTTTTTTTAAAAAGCATTTTGAAAATACAAATAATTATCTTAATAAAATTATAATAAAAAATAAATCTTCAAATGATGAAGATGATTATTATTATATAACGGATGTATGTGGTTTAATTTCTGAAGTACAAATGAATAGTTATGAATTTCATACTTGGGGAAGTAATGTAGATAATTTAAATCATCCTAATATTATGGTTTTTGATTTAGATCCTGATGAAAAAATGAATATAAAAAAAATTCGTCAAGGTGTTAAAGATTTAAAAAGTATTTTAGATGAATTTTCTCTTATTTCCTTTTTAAAAACTAGTGGTGGTAAAGGTTATCATGTTGTAATTCCAATAAATTCTATTAAAACATGGAAAGAATTTCGTAAAGTTGCACAAAATATAGCAAAATTAATGGAAACAAGATGGCCCGAAAAATATACAAGTAACATTCGTAAAGAAAAAAGAAAAGGTAAAATTTTTATTGATTGGATTAGAAATACTAAAAGTTCAACAAGTGTTGCACCCTATTCAATAAGACTTAGAAAAAAGCCTAGTGTTTCAATGCCAATTTCTTGGGAAGAATTAGATACTATTAAACCAAATGGCATTACTATACAAAAAGCTTTAAAAAAAATTAAAAATAAAGATCCTTGGCAAAATTTTTTTGAAATTGATCAATAAAAATAATTTAATCTACCTTTATTTTATAACGTTTCAATAAATTCATCAGATTTTTTTTCTTCATTCAACAAATCTTTAAATTCTTCTTTAAATTTAGCTAACTCTTTAACTTTGGCATCTTCATAAATACTCTTACAATTTTCAATAGCATGCAAAAAATCAAGAATCATTACCTTTTTTCTATTATCAAATAATGTATTTGAATAAGCACTTTGTACAATAGCCAGACAAATATCTGGATAACGAGAAGAAATTTCATAAATACGTTTATATTCATCTGTCATTTGAACAATAAATTCTACAATCTTTTGTTTAATAAAATCTGTATATCCAAATGAAACTTTAGTTTTTGCTTCAATTTTTGGAATAGTTCCCATAACTATTTTAACTGTATCATCTTGGTTAGACTCTGGAACATCTACTTTTATAAATCTTCTTAAAAAAGCTCTATCTTTCAAAATATATGTTTCATATTCTTCATTAGTAGTAGCGCCAATCATTTTTATAGTTCCTCTATCTAGTCCAGGTTTTAACATATTTGCAAAATCTAAATTATTATTTTCATTTTTATTTACTAATAAATGAACTTCATCAATAAATAAAATAACATTATTTTTTTCTTTTAATTCTTCAATTAATAGTTGCAACTTATTTTCAACTTGACCCTCACTTAATGCCTCACCTAATAAAGAAGTAATATTTATTTTTATTAATTGCCAATCTTTTAAAGCATCAGGCACTAACCCATTTTTTATTCTAAAAGCAAGTCCTTCGACTAAAGCAGTTTTACCGACTCCTGCTTTTCCAACTAGCAAAGCACTTTTTTCTGGAGTAAGTAATATTAATATCATTTGTTTTATTTCTTCATCTCTGGCAATAGAAGGATCCGTTATATAATCTTTTTGGGTATAATTTTCTCCATATTTATCCAGTATACTTAATTTTTCTTGTTCCATAAAAATCACTTTCCTAATTTTAGTATATTATTTTTTTTTAATTTAATCAATTATTACTTATATATTCTTGGATATTATTAACTAAATCTATTAATTTCATACGATTAGAAGCTTTAAATAATATTACATCCTCTTCTTTTATTTCTTCTTTCAAAAAATTAAATGCATCATTTATATTTTCAAAATAAGCAACATCATTTTCCTTTAATCCTTCATCAATTGAGCTAAAAGCTATGTATTTTGAGTAATTTCCTACACAAATTAATTTATCTATATTTAATTTACCAACATTTTCCCCTATTAAATAATGAATTTTTTTTGAAAATTCTCCTAATTCCAAAATATCACCTAAAACTGCAATTTTTCTTTTTCCCTTATAGTTTTTTAAAAAATTTAAAGAAAAAATCATTGATTCTAAATTAGCATTGTATGCATCATTAATTAAGGTTATATTTTTTTTTGTTTTAATTACTTCTAATCTATTTTTTGCCGATTTATATTCTTTTAAAGCTTCAATTATCAAATTATCTTCAATATTTAATTTTTTAGCAATTGCATAAGCAATTAAACTATTATATATAAAGGCATTGCCAAAAACATTTATAGTAATTTTTTTATTATTTAAATAATATGTAGATTTATTATTATCATATTTAATATTTTCTGCTGTATAATCACTTTTGTTATTTATACCGATTTTAATAGTTTCTAAATTATTTAATTTTATTTTATTAAGCATTTCATCATCATTATTAATGATTAAAATTCCTCTTTCTTTAATGCCATCTAATATTTCTAGTTTTGCTTTTAAAATATTTTCTTTGGAACCTAAATTACCAATATGAGCAGTACCAATATTAGTTATAACTGCAATATCTGGTTTAGCAATTTTTGAAAGTAAAGATATTTCTTTTAAATGATTCATTCCCATTTCTAAAACTAAAACTTCTTCTTCTTGTAATTTTAAAATTGTAAAAGGAAGTCCAATCTCATTGTTTTCATTTCCAGCTGTTTTTAAAACTTTATATTTTTTTGTTAAAACTTCAGCAATCATATCTTTAGTTGATGTTTTTCCAACACTTCCAGTTATAGCTACTACTGGAATATTATATAAACTTCTTTTATACATTGCAATATCTTGTAAAGCTTTTACAGAATCTTTAACTAAAATAATAGTATTTTTTTTTGTTTTTATACAATTTTCATCATCGACTATTACAGCAGCTGCTCCCTTATCTAAAGCTTCTTCATAAAATTTATTGCCATCAAAATTTTTACCTTTAATAGCAATATATAAATCTCCTTTATTAATATTTCTAGTGTCTTTAGAATAATTAGTTATTTCTAAATTTTCATCACCACAAATTAACGTTCCCTTTGCATATTTTAATATATCAGCAATTGTTAAATTTTTCATATAATCCCTCTCTATAAAAAATATATCATGATTGTCTAATTTTGTAAAATAAATATATTAATTGTAAAATGATATTAATAATGTATTGTACACACTTATATTATAGTATTTAATTTTTATAATCATTATAATTATATATACTATATAAATATATATTTAATGCTAAAAAAGAAAAATTTAAAAAAATAATAATTTTTTATTAATATTAGAATATAATTTATTAGCATAAAAAAATATTTACTTTTTTTAAAATATTGAATATAATATATATTACATTAAGAAAGGAAATTAAAAAAAATGGAAAATATTAACAATATAGAATATTTTTTAAAAAAAATTGGCTTTAAAGAAATAAATCCTACGTTATTAACTGCAATGTCAGCTATACTTCAAAACAATTTAGTTGCTTTATTAGGTGAAGATTTTACATTTGATATTGAAAAAAATATTAAAACCGATGATGATAATATAAAAGTTGTTGGATATAATCTAAAAATAAATTCAAATTTTGATAATGATAATAATAATCAAATTGAATTTAAAATAATACCTAATAAACTAATAACTATTATTAATAAAAAATTAAATAAAGATTTAAGTATTAAAATAATATCTGATAAAGAAATTGTCATTTTTAAAAATAATAATATTTTTAAGCAAACAATTAAAATTAAAAAAAATGAAGAAACTTTACCTGTTATAAATATAAATGAATTAGAAAATAATACTAAAACAAACACTATTTTTGAAACATTTTGTGTCACTTTTAAAACTGGTCAAGAATATATAATGCAACATTATAAAAATACTGCTAATAATTTTTCAAAAAGTAAAAGTTACATTAGAGATGTTTATGAAAATAATCCTCAAGATATAGCTAATTATTGTAATGAAATTTTCAATTCATTTGACAATTTTAAGAAAAAAGAAAGTGAAAAAATTAAAAGTAAAAGAAAAAGGAAGTAAATTTATACTTCCTTTTTAAAAAATATTTGACAAAGCTATAATATATATTATATAATAATTAAGCAATGCCCGATTAGCTCAGTCGGTAGAGCGCACGGCTGTTAACCGTTAGGTCGTAGGTTCGAGTCCTACATCGGGCGCCATAAAAAAAATAAAAGCACATATTGTGCTTTTTTTTATTTTTTACCTTTTATAGCTTCTAAAACTTCTATTGGTAAAGCAAATATTACCGTGTTTGATTGATCAGATGAAATATCGTTTATAGTAGATAAAGTTCTTAGATGTAATGCTCCAGGTATAGAAGACATTGTTTTAGCCGCTTTTGCCAAATTATTTGACGCTTCAACTTCACCTTTAGCTTTTGTTATTACAGCTTGTTTTTCTCTTTCTGCTTCAGCAACTTTAGCTATAACTCTTTTCATTTCTTCAGGTAAAGAAACATCTTTTAATTCAACATTTTCTACTTTAATTCCCCATTCATCTGATGCTTTATCTACAATTTTACAAATTTGCTCACTAATCATTTCTCTTTTTGATAATAATTCATCTAAAGAAACTGAACCAACTGCATTTCTCATAGTTGTTTGGGCAAGTTGAGAAACAGCAAAATTAAAATCTTCAACTGCTATAATAGATCTAGAGGCATCAAAAATACTATAATATAAAACGGCATTAATTTTTATAGAAACATTATCTTTTGTAATTGCTTCCTGTTCAGGCACATCAACTGCTTTAACTCTTATATCTACCTTTTTATATGATTGAAATATTGGTATAACAATATGCCATCCTGGACCTAATATTTTTTTAAATTTACCTAAATAAAATTTAACTCCTCTTTCATACTCATTTACTTGTTTTATTGAAATTAAAATTAAAAATAAAATTATTCCAAACAATATAAAAATAAATTCCATTTTTTACTCCTTCCTTGATTTTATTATAGCATACATATTGAAATATTTATATTTTATTATATAATTAAGTTGAGGTAAGTATATGAAATTAAAAAAAAGTGTTAAAAAAATTTTAATTTTAATTTTATTTTGTATAATATTAATTTTTAGTGGTGTAAAGTTAATTAAATATATTATTTATGTTAACTCTGACACTTATAAATTAATAAATAGAGGCTACAAAGAAAATGAAGTAAAATTGTTTTTGGAAAAATTAGATAAAAAAAAGATAGAAAGTTTAGAAAAAAGTAAAAAAAATGACTATTTATATAACTTATTAAATCAAAAATATTTTTTAATGAAAAATTTAGATAAATATGAAAAATATTTGAATGAAAATCCTGATGAAAGTTATAAAAATGTTGTAGCAATTATTAATACTAAAGCAAATTATAATTGGTATAATAAAAAACAAACTAAAAATTCCGATACTTCTAAAGGCAATTTAATATTAGTAAATAAATTCAATAATTTAGACAAAAATTATGAACCAAGTAAGTTAAAAAAAATATCTATTCAATATGCTTATTATGATAATTTTATAAAAGAAGAAGTAAAAAATGCATATGAAGAAATGGCTAAAAATGCCAAAGAAAAAAACTTAAAACTGATTGCTTCATCATCATATAGAGATTATAATTCTCAACAAATTTTATATAATAGATATATAGTACAAAAAGGAACAAAAGAAGCTAATAATGTTTCAGCAAAAGCTGGATATTCTGAACATCAGACAGGTTTAGCTATTGATATTTTAACAGACAATATAACAATGAGCGAATTTGAAAATACTGACGAATTTAAATGGCTAAAAGAAAATTCATACAAATATGGCTTCATATTAAGATATCCTAAAAATAAAACGAATATTACTGGCTATGCTTATGAACCTTGGCATTATAGATATGTTGGAAAAAAAGTTGCTCAAGAAATTTATAAAGAAAAAATTACTTTTGATGAATATTATGCTTTTTATATAGATAACAAATAAAAAAATTAACTTATTGTTAATTTTTTTTATATTCGTTACTTCCAAAACCTAACATTGGAACACCAATAATAGGTATTAATGTCATTAAGATACCAAAGCCAGCTGTTTTTCCAAATTTTTTAGCAATATTAATATTTACTACAAATGGAATAATAATATTTGCTATAGGTATAATATAAAGAATTATATACCAAAGTGGTAATTCTGCAACTTGTAGCATTACAATAATATTGTAAATTGGAATTATAGCAGCCCATCCTGGTTGATTTGCTTTTTTAAATATTTTCCACCATGAAGCAATCATAAAAATACAAATTACAAATGTAATTAGCCAAATTATAATTAATCCAGCACCAAGTCCAGCAGCTAATGAATAATCGCTATTATACATAAAACTTAAACTCCTTTCAATTATAATTATATTTTAATGTATTATTTTAGTCAATTTAAAATATGCCTTTTATTTCCTCTTTTTTATTTAAATAAATTTTTTCATAATTTGGTACTTTAGGTAATCCTGGCATAGTTAAAATATCTCCAAGTAATACTACGATAAAAGAAGCACCAGAATAAATTTTTATATTCTTTACAAATATTTTATAATTTTTAGGATAACCTATTTTTTTGGCATCATCACTAATAGAATATTGAGTTTTTGCAATACAAATTGGCAAATTATTTAATTTTAACTCATTAATAATTTTTAGTTGCTTAGTTGCTTCTTTTGAATATTCAATCTCTTTAGCATGATAAATTTTATTAGCTAAAACTTTAATTTTTTCTTCAATACTATCATTTAATTTATATAGATATTTAAGTGAATTTTTATTTTTTACTTTTTCTATTACTTCTTTTGCAAGATCTAAGGAACCCATATTACCATTTTTATAAGCTGTAGTAATTTTTACAGATATATTTTTATTTTTACAATAATTTTTAATTATTTCTATATCTTCATCTTTATCATCTTCAAATTTATTTATAGCCACAATAATTGGTATATTAAATAGTTTTAAATTATCTAAATGTGCTTCTAAATTTTCCAATCCATTATAATTTATGGCTTTTGTAGTTACTACTAATACAATACAATTAGGTTTTAAATTGCCAACACGACATTTTATATTTAAAAATTTTTCTGCTCCTAAGTCACTCCCAAATCCTGCTTCAGTAACTACTATATCCGCAAGTTTTAATGCTGTCTTCGTAGCAATTAAACTATTACAACCAATTGAGATATTAGCAAAAGGTCCTCCATGAATTAAGGCTGGAGTATTATAAAGTGTTTGAACTAAATTTGGTTTCATTGCATCTTTTAATAATACTAATAAAGAACCTGTTATATTTAAACTTTTAGCATAAATTGGTTTAGAATCATAATCAAAACCTATTAAAATATTATCAAGTCTATTTTTTAAATCATTATAGTCTTTGGCAAGACATAAAATAGTCATAATTTCACTAGCAGCAGTTATTTGAAAATGATCTTCTCTATTTTCTAAAGTTATATTTCTAAGTATTCTATCATTAATATCAAGGCACCTGTTAAAACAAATACTATCCTTATTAATTTTTAATTTATTTCCTTGAAAAATATGATTATCTATTGCTGAACATAGTAAATTATTAGCAGCAGTTATAGCATGGAAATCACCATTAAAATGAAGATTTATATCTTCCATTGGAACTATTTGAGCATATCCTCCACCGGTAGCGCCTCCTTTAACTCCAAATACAGGACCCATAGATGGTTCACGAAGAGCTAAACATACTTTTTTCCCTAAATAATTTAATGAATCGGCAAGTCCAATGCTAACAGTTGTTTTTCCCTCACCCATTTTAGTAGGAGTTATAGCGGTTACTAAAACAAGTTTTCCTTCTTTTTTGTTTTTTATTTCTTTGAAATTCACTTTTGCTTTATAATTTCCATATAACTCTAAATTATTAATATTTAGTTTTTCCCCTATATTAATAATATTTTCCTTTTTAAATTTTTTTGCAATTTCTATATCATTCATCATTTATCGCCTCTTTAATATTATTATAAACTTTTTTTATCTATTAAAAAAGAGGATATTAAATTTTAGATCCTCCAATTATTTGTTTTATGGAATTTAAAATTACATCTAAATAATTGTTTTTTTCAATATTTTTATCAACAGTTAAACTAATATTTTTATAAATTTTATTATTACTATCAACTATTTGAAGATTGCCAACTTTTTCTCCTTTTTTTACGGGAGCAACAATTTTTTTCGTATTTAATTTTAATTTGTATTTTTTGTCATTTTGAGAAATTTTTACTAATTTATTAACATCTTCAGTAGCTACTAAATTGGCTACTTTTTCTTTACCATGGTACACTTTTACTTTTCCAAGTATTTTATTTTTCTTTAAAATTTTTTGCAGTTTATAACTATTAAACCCATAAGATAATAAATTTTGAGTATCTTTTGTCCTTTCTTTACTATCTTTTTCATTCATTAATACTGATATTAAACGCATATTATTCCTTTTGGCAGTTGCTGTTAAACAATATCCTGCTTTTTCTGTATAACCAGTTTTTAACCCATCAACTGTTTTATCAAATCTTACTAGTTTATTAGTATTAACAAGCCAGATTTTTGTTCCATCGCTTTTAGTAAAATATTCCTCATAAATTTTTGAATATTTTAAAATAGTTTTATGTTTTATTAACTCTTTAGCTATTAATGCCATATCATATGCTGTTGAATAATGATTTTCCGAATCTAATCCATGAACATTTTCAAAATGAGTATTTAAACATCCTATTTCTTTTGCTTTTTTATTCATTAATTTAACAAATGATTTTTCACTACCAGCAATTTTTTCAGCAAGAGCTACTACTGCATCGTTTGCACTAGCAACAGTTACTGCTTTAATTAAATCATTAACTTTTTCTTGAGTATTTGGCTGTAAAAAAATTTGACTACCTCCCATTGATGATGCATTTGTGGAAATATTTATTTTTTCAGAAAATGATAAATTTTTATTATCTATTTGTTCCATAATTAATATTAAACTCATCATTTTCGTCATAGAAGCAGGAGCTAATTTTTCATTTTCATTTTTTTTATAAATTATATCTCCAGTATCATAATTCATTAGTATTGCACTTTTTGCTGATACTTCAATATCTTCAGCTTTAATGTTTGGAATAAAAAATGTTATAAGAATTAAAAATAATAATATTTTTTTCAATTAAACCACCTAATAAAAAATACGCTAAAAAAAAATTTATATTACTAGTATATTTTATTAATAATTTAGCATAATATAAATAGAGATAATTAAATAATTATCTCTTAACATAAATAGCGGAACTAATTTCTGCTAAAAATTAATGTATATTTTATAAAAAAATATACATACTATTTACTGGAGAGTATTTTTCTCCATTATAGAAATAATTTATATTTCTATTTAAAAAAAGGTTCGTTATTTTTGAACCTTTTTCTTTTTATTGAAATTTTCAGAAACTAAAGCTTCTTTTCGAGATAAATTTAATCTACCTCGATTATCATAACCTAATGCTTTTACTATAATTTCATCGCCCTCATTAACAATATCAGTAGTTTTTTCAACTCTTTTTTTGTCTAATTGAGATATATGAACTAAACCTTCACATCCAGGCCATAATTCAACAAAACAACCAAAATCTTCAACTTTTACTACTTTGCCATTATAATTTTTACCTATTTCAACTTCCCTTGCTATATCTTGAATCATTTTAGCTGTTTTTTCAATAACATTTATATCATTATGATATATAATTACTCTTCCATCATCTTCAAGATCTACTTTTACAGCATTTTTGTCATTAACAGATTTAACATTTGATGAATCTAAGATTATTTTAGTAATCATATCTCCACCTTTACCAATAACATCCTTTATTTTATCTGGGTCAATATTAAATGTTTTAATTTTTGGAGCATATGGTGAAAGTTCTTTTCGTGGTTCACTAATTACATCTTCCATTACATCTAAAATTTTATTACGAGCTTTTTTAGCTTGAGCTAAAGCTTCTTTAAGTATTTTTTCATTAACACCTTTTATTTTGATATCCATTTGTAAAGCACAAATTCCTTTTCTTGTACCAGCAACTTTAAAATCCATATCCCCCATATGATCTTCAAGTCCTTGAATATCTGTTAAAATTGTATATTTTTTACCATCGCTTATAAGACCCATGGCAATTCCTGCAACTGGAGCTTTAATTGGCACTCCTGCTGCCATTAATGAAAGACATCCAGCACAAATCGTAGCTTGAGAAGAAGAACCATTTGACTCTAAAATTTCTGATACAACTCTTATAGTATATGGAAATTCTTCCTCGCTAGGAATAACTTGTAATAATGCTCTTTCTCCTAAGGCACCATGACCAATTTCTCTTCTTCCTGGTGCACCATATCTTCCAATTTCGCCAACTGAAAAAGCAGGAAAATTATAATGTAACATAAATCTTTTAGTATCTTCAATTCCCAGTCCATCTAAAATTTGATGTTCATTAATGGCACCCAAAGTAGTTGTTGCAAGTGATTGAGTTTGACCTCGAGTAAATACTGCTGATCCATGAGTTCTTGGAAGAATATCTATTTCAGCTTTTAAATCTCTTATTTCATCCATTTTTCGACCGTCAGGTCTTATTTTTTTATTTGTTATTAAATATCTTACTTGTTCTCCTTCAACTAAATCAACAATTTTTTTGACATTTTTTAAAATAGTTTCAATTTCTTCATCATTTATATATATTTCTTTAAAATGTTCAATAGTCTCTTCTTTTACTCGATCAATTTCAGCATATTTTTCCAATTTATCTTTAATTTGAATAGCTTTTAGCATCAAATTTTCCGAATAATCTCTTACTTCTCGTTCTAGTTTTTCATCAATAATCGCAAGTTCTACTTCTACTTTAGGAACACCTATTTCTTTTATAATCTTTTCTTGAATTTTACATAATTTTTGAATATATTTATGACCATACATTATAGCTTCTAACATAACTTTTTCTGAAACTTCTTTACTTCCAGATTCAACCATGCAAATTGCATCTTTTGTTCCCGCTACTGTCAATTGTAAATCACTTTTTTCTAACTCAGCTGCTGTTGGATTAATAATAAATTCCTTATTAACTCTAGCAACTACAACTCCTGATACTGGTCCATCAAAAGGAATATTTGATATTCCAAGGGCAAGAGATGATGCAAATAAAGCAGTCATTTCTGGAGAATTATCTTGATCTACTGATAGTACAGTATTAATTACCTGTACTTCATTTCTAAAGTTTTCATCAAACATTGGTCTAATTGGACGATCAATTAATCTAGCCGTTAGTGTAGCAGATTCTGAAGGTCTTCCTTCTCTTTTAATAAAACCTCCAGGTATTTTACCAACAGAATAAAATCTCTCTTGATATAAAACTGTTAAAGGGAAAAAATCTTGAGTAACTGCATTTTTACCCATGACTGCTGCTGTTAAAATTACAGTATCTCCATATCTTACTAAAACAGCACCATTAGCTTGCTTTGCATATTCTCCACTTTCAATTATAAGTTTTCTTCCTAAAAAATTTTCTTCAAATATTTTCTTTGCCATATATACCTCTTTCATTTAAAAAAAAGACACTTTAAAAAGATAGTGCCTATTTTCTAATATTTAATTTTTTAATTAATTCTCTATATGCGATTATATCTTTAGCTTTTAGATAATCTAGTAAACTACGTCTTTTACCAACCATTTTTAAAAGTCCTCTTTTTGAATGATAATCATGAATATGAACTTTTAAATGTTCAGTTAATTCATTAATTCTTTTAGTAAGAATAGCAATTTGAACTTCTGTAGAACCAGTGTTTTTAGAATCTTTAGAAAATTCTTTAACAATTTTTGCTTTTTCTTCTTTTGTTAATGCCATAATTTTTTTCTCCCTTCATTTTTATATCTGTTTAATCTTAGTATAAAACCGGGAATGATTTAAACCAAGAAAAAACGTCCTAATTAATTATATAAAATTTTTTAATAAATATCAACTATTTATTACCATTCTATGTCGCAGCCCTTAAATGTTAAGTTCTTTTTAAATTGACGTAAGGAAGTTTTTTTAACTTTTTGATTTTCAGCATAATATGGTTTTAAAGATTCACTATCAATAAATAACATATCACTATATTCTGGATAAATTGATAATATTTTACCCTCATTATATGCTTTTAAGAAATTTTTATAAACTTTAAAAAGGTCTAAAATAGAGTTTATACTTTCTATATCAATATAATAATTCATACAATTATTTACATTTAATTTTATTAATATTGCTTTTTCTTTAACTAAATCTTCATCATAATCAATATAAAAAGCATCATAATTACTTTCAAATGTATTATGTTCTTCATAATTTTTACATTTCATTATATTTCCTACAAAAAATTGATTAGTCTTCATATATTAATTCCTCCTTTTTACTTATTATAATTTATTTTTACTATAAGTCAAGAATTATTAATTAGAATAATAAAGTAATTTTTTCAGCTTCTTTTTTTATAATACCATCGTCAATCAAATTTTTTAATTCTCTCATCATAGCACTTCTATCAATACTTAAATAATCAGCCAGATCTGTATAAGTAAATGGTAAATAAAAACTTTTTTTTAATTTTCTTGATGTCATTATTTGAAAATAGGATAATAATTTTTCTCTAATAGTTCTTTTAGTTAAAACTTCAATTCGATTGTTCATAACTAAAATTTTATCTGTATAAACAGAAAATAAAGCCTCAATAACCTTTTTATATTTAATGTCTTTTTGATAACATTTTAATATATCTTCATAATTAAAAATTAAAACTTCACACTTTTTTTTAGCTTCGACAAATAGTTCATTATTTGTATAAATAGTATTAAATACATCTCCAAAAAGATCTTTATCAAAGTATTTTTCTATAATAGCTTTATTACCATTTATATCATACCTAATTAAATCAGCTTCTCCCTCTGTTAATAAAATATATTGTTGTCTTTTAGCAATATATGTTGTAATAATTTCCCCTTTCTTAAATACCTTTTTTTTTACAAAATTCATATTATTTAAAGAATCTTCCAAATAATATAGATTATTTAATATATCATTCATAATAAATTACCTCTACTATAATAATAGTAATATATTTATGTTGCAATTGCAACAATATTATGATACTTTTTATGTTAATATTTAACTAGAATTAAGGTGTATTTATGAAAGTTATAAAAAGAGATGGAAGAGCAGTTGATTTTGATAAGAAAAAAATCGAAATTGCTATTGAAAAAGCAAATAAAGAAGTAAAAAATGAAGAACAAGCAAAGAAAAAAGATATAAATAAAATAGTAAAATCAATTGAAAATATAGACAAAAAAAGAATATTAGTTGAAGATATTCAAGATATTATTGAAGAAAAATTAATGGAACTAGGAAAGTTTAATCTTGCCAAAAAATATATAGTATACAGATATACAAGAGCCTTAGTTCGTAAACAAAACACTACTGATGAATCAATTTTAGGTATTATTAAAAACCAAGGAAATATTAATTCATCTAATAATAGTAACTATATGTTAGCAAAATTTCAAAGAAATTTAATAGCTGGTGAAGTTTCAAAAGATTTAACTAAAAGAATGCTTTTACCAGAAAAAATCATTAAAGCAATTGATAATGGTATAATATATTTTCATAATGCAGATTACTTTCTTCAGCCAATGATAGTATCAAGTTTTATAAACATTAAAGATATTTTAGAAAATAATATAAAAATAAATAATCAAGAAGTTGAATGTCCAAAAGACTTTTTAGATGCTTGTACTAAAACAGTAGAAATATTAGCTAATTTAGCATCTTGTCAAATAGGTGAATTAAATATAGATTTAAGGTATTTAGCCTATTATTTAAAAATTAGCAAGGAGAAAATAAAAAAAAGATTTAATAAATTAAATATAGAAAAAAATCTAAAAAATGACATAATTAATATCATTTTAGATAATGAAGTAGAAAATGGAATTAAATATTTATTTAATATTAATATTGCAAATACAGTTAATGGCTTGTTTCCTAATGTTTCATTTATTTTATACGTAGACAATGATAAAGAAAATGTAAAAATAATTGAAAAAATTATTGATTTTAAAAAAAGATATAATTATAAATATCCACAATTAATTTATGTTTTAAATGAATTTAATTTAAATAATAATAATTTTGAGCATTTAACTAAAGAAGTTCTCAAAATTAAAAATATAAATTTACTATCTGAAAAAGTATCTTTTGACTATTATAAATATTTAAATTTGCCACTAGGTAATAGATGTTTTTTAAAATCTTTAAAAAATAAAGATGGTGGAAAATTTAATCAAGGGATTGTAAGTATTAATTTAGTTCAAATCGGTTTAGCAGTTAAAAATGATAGAAAAAAACTATACGAAGAAATTGATAAAAGAATGGAACTATGTTTTGAAAGTTTAATGTGCTACTATTATTCATTAACTAATACTATTTCAAATATCTCACCCTTACATTATATATATGGCGGAATATCAAAACTTGAAAATAATGAATATATTAATAAACTTTTAAAAAAAGATTATTCTTCACTTTATTTAAATTATGTTGGTCTCCAAGAAATGATTAATATAATTGTCGATGAAAATACAAAAGAAAATGAAAAATTAGAATTATCTTTAAATATAGTAAGTTACCTAAAAAATATTTTAAAAAAATGGCAAGAAGAAACAGGAATCCAATTTAATTTATATGAAGATGAAAGCCAAAAAGCAAATGAATATTTTTATGAAATTGATAAAGAAATATATCCAGCAAAATTAAAAAAAATTAGTTTATATAGTACTACTTTCAAAAAAAGTTTTAAAACAATTAAAGAACAACTAGAATACGAAAAATTATTTTCTAAAATTCATAAAGGAAATACTACCAGTCATTTAAATTTAGATAATTTAAACGAAGATGAAAAAAAAGAAATAATTGATTATATTTATAAAAATATTTTGTATGCACAAATTAATTAATATGATAAAATATAAATAGAAGGGTTAAGGTAAAAATGAAAACAGAAATAATTAATATTAAAAAATTAAGTGAAAGTGCAATTATTCCTACATATGGAACAGAATATTCTGCTGGAGCAGATTTATACGCTGATATAAAAGAAAATATAACTATTAAAGCTCATGAAACTGTATTAGTAAAAACAGGTTTAGCTTTAGAAATTCCTATTGGATTTGCAGGTTTAATTTATGCAAGAAGTGGTCTTGCATCTAAAAAAGGTTTAGCTCCAGCTAACAAAGTTGGAGTAATTGATGCTGATTATCGAGGTGAAATTATGGTTGCTTTACATAATCATACAAATGAAGATAAAATAATTGAACCTCAAGAAAGAATTGCTCAATTAGTTATTACACCTTTTTTAAAAGCCGATTTTAAGGAAGTTGATAATCTTTCCACTACCATTCGTGGTGAAGGTGGTTTTGGATCTACTGGACAAAAATAAAAACTAGTTTAAACTAGTTTATTTTTAATTTGGTGACCTGTACGGGTTTCGAACCCGTGAATATCGCCTTGAGAGGGCGACGTGTTAAACCACTTCACCAACAGGCCAAATAACAAATTTATTTTAACATAAAAGAAAATTTTTAACAATTAAATTACTTAAAAAAATTCTAATAAAATTTATTTATTAGAATTTTTTTTATAAAATTTTTCAACTCTATTTAAAATATTATCTTTTTTTAGTAATTTCATTAAATAATATATATTTGGACTATTCAAAGATGTGGTTATTATAACTCTTAAAACTTCACAAAAATCAGCAACAGTTCCTATTTTAGTTGAATCATTAGCTAAAACTTTTTTATTTTTAGCAAAATTATTTATAAAAGCATATTCTTTTAATTTTTCAAACCATATTTCTTCAGAATCGTTTTCATCATAAATATTATTTATGTAATTTAAAACAATATTTTTATCGCAAATAAAAGATTTTTCATAATTGTTTTTTTGATTAAATAAATCATCAAACATGAACCAAAAATTTTTTAATATATCTGAAAGAGATGAAATATCTTTTCTAGGTCTTTCAATGTTTCTTTCGATATTTAAAATAGAAATTAAATAATCTTTATTATCTTTTACTCTCTCAAAATTTATTTGATCATATTCTTTAGTGTATTCATATAGCATATCATAAATAGTTTCAGCTTTTAATGTTGCAAAATAATCCAAAGAAATTGATTTTAATTTTTCTATATCAAATAATGTTCCACCAATGGGCATATTATTAAAAGATAATTTAAAATCATTATAATTTTTATTCTCTTTATACCACTCTTCAAAATTTGTATTTGAAAGTGTAGTTAAATAAATTTTAATTACATCATTTGGTATTCCTAATTTCTTGTAATAGCTTACCTTACATTCTGGATCTTTTCTTTTAGATAGTTTTCTTACTGTTTCATTTTCTTTTTTTGTTAATGGAGATAAATGCCCATAAATAGGAATTTCAAAATTAAATAATTTAAATAATTGTAAATGAATTGGTAAACTAGAAAGCCATTCATCGCCCCTTAAAATATGTGTAGAATGCATTAGGTGATCATCTATAACATGAGCTAAATGATAAGTTGGTAAATTATCATTTTTTAAAAGTACTATATTTAAATCATTTTCAGTAATATTAACTTCGCCTTTTATCGCATCATTATATTTAAATTTATTTAAATAATTGCCTGGAGATTTAAGTCTAATACAATAATCTTTTTTATTATTTAATTTTTTTAATATTTCGGATTCACTTAATTGAAGACATGGATCAACATTTTTATAATATCCAATTCTTTCTTTATTAGCAATTTGTTTTTTTCTAATTTCATTTACCTTATCTTCATTGCAAAAACAAATATAAGCTAAATTTTTTTCATATAAGTGTTTTACATAAGATTTGTATATTTCTTTTCTTTCACTTTGAATATATGGCCCATATTTACCACCAATTGTCTGTCCTTCATCAAAAGTGATATCAAATTTTTTTAAATCATTTATGATTAAATTTATAGAATTATCAACTAATCTTTTTTGATCGGTATCTTCAATTCTTAAATAAAATATTCCCTTGCTTTGTTTGGCAATTAATGATGACACATATGCAGTATAAAGACTACCTATGTGAATAAACCCAGTGGGACTTGGAGCAAATCGAGTTACTATCTGATTTTCTTTTAAATTTCTTTTAGGATATTTATTTTCCCAATAAGATATATCTTTTACATTTTTAAATAATATATTTAAAATATTTGTATTCATAAAAATCACCTTATATAAAAAACTTTAACAACTTTAAAGTTTAAGTAATAAATTTTGGTTGTCCAGGCAGGATTCGAACCTGCGAAATGTCGGGGTCAGAGCCCGATGCCTTACCACTTGGCGACTGGACAGTTTTTATATTTAAAGTATATCATTTTTTTATTTTTTTTACAAAATATTTGTCAATTAAGATTTTAATTATTTAAACTGAATATTTATTATTTTTTATTTACACAATGAAAAAATCCATTAACAAATTCTATGAACTGGTTATATAGATATTAAAAACAAACTAGTATGCGAATTTACCCTCTAAGGTAAAGGCTGTGAAAATTTTTTCCTTTGTATAGTCTTGTAGTTTTTTTAATAGTCTTTTTTAGCAAATATTATTTTTGATGTTCCTATAATTGACAACAAAGCATTATTTTGGTTTTGATAATTATTTTGTATATATATCAATAATTTTTTCAAAATATTCAATTCTTATTTTTTCAATATATGTTGAACCTATTAAATGTTTTAAATCATTTTATCAAAAATAACATGTAAATCTATATCTGAATGTTTATTATAACCAGTTAAAAAAATTCCATAAAAATAAATGTCCAGTATTTCCGTTTTTATTTTATGCAAGTTTCCTTGACAAATACATATTAACATTAAAACGACTTTTACAAGTCGTTTTACTAAATTTACTCGAAAAGTCCGAGTTTGATATCAATCTGGTGCACCCAAAGGGAGTCGAACCCCTAACCTTTTGGTCCGTAGCCAAACGCTCTATCCAATTGAGCTATGGGTGCAGCAATTTAATTATTTAAATGCATATTTATTATATATTTTTTTTATTATTTTTGCAACTATTTTAAAATATAATTAAGGTTTTTTATTAAAAAAATCACTTTTAAAAATAAAAGTGATTATATCTTATTTTTTAATTTTTCAATAATTTTATCAATATTTTGACCATATTCAATTGAATTGTCATAAATAAACTTTAATTTTGGAGTATGTCTAATTTCAATTGAATCAGATAAAATTTTTCTAATATAAGATGCTGATTCAGCCATTTCTTTTTCATCTTTTTCATGTTCATTATCATAAATAGTTGTAAAATATATTTTTGCATAAGATAAATCATTTGAAATTGATGCTGATGTTATAGTAACACCTTTTAAATATGAATCTGCAGCTTCATTTATAATTATATTACTAATTTCTCTTACAAGCATTGATTCTATTTTTTTTTGTTTTATCTTATTCATATAATCACCTAACTAAATTATAACATAAACATTTATTTTTTAATAGTATCCTGCATTATTTAATAATTCAGAAATTTCTTTACTTATTGATTTATTTATATAAGCCATATAATCAGTTTTACCATTTTTATGTGATACATGAGGAGACATAATAACCATACTAACTGATGGATTATCATAAGGAAGATATGCTACTAAAGAAGAAGAAATTGTTTCAACATCTACTTTACCATCATTATTAGTATCAATAAAACTTTGAGCTGTTCCAGTTTTCCCTGCCGGCTTATAATTTATGTTAATATATCCTCGCCCAGTACCAATCTTAAATACTTGTTTTAATCCATTTTTTACTCTTTCTTGATATTTTGGATCTAGAGAAATATTATTTAATACTTTAGAATCATTTTTTAATATAATATTGCCATTTTTATCTTTTATTTCTTTCATTATAGATAACTTTGTTCTTTTAGAGGTTGCCAAAGTATTGACATATTGTAATAGCTCAACTGGTGTATATGTGTCATATTGCCCTATAGCTAAATTAAGTAATAAATCTCCACTTACAGTATTACCTTTTATTCCAGTAACTTCATTAGGAATATCTATACCTGTTTTAATTCCTAAACCATAACTTGATAAAGTTTCTCTATATATATTAAAATTTTCTATTGTTGGATTTAATTTCATATTATATTTATATTTATTTCCAGTCAAAGAAATAGCTATTAAATATTGAAAATAGTTAGAAGACATTGCAAGTGCTCTTATATCATTTATTCTTCCTAATTTTTTAAAAGAACACTTTTTAGGATTTGAATATAATTTTATACAACTGTCTGTAACATAAGTTTTTTCGTTTATTAAATTGTTATTATAACCAACTGCTATAGTAGCACCCTTTACTACAGAACCAACTGTATATGACGATGTAAATGTACCTGTTGATAAATTTACAAACTGTGGTTCTGTTTTATTATTGGCAAGAATTTGTTCGCCTGATAATGCATATATTTCTCCAGTATTAGGATTACCTATTACGGCATAAGAATGATTATAGTATTCTGTATTTACTTTTTTTTTGCCCATAATTATTTGTTTTTTTAATATTTCATCTATTTGTTTTTGTAAATTTATGTCAATTGACAAATATAAGTCATTACCTGGAATTTCTTCTTTAATTTTTGTAAGAGTATTATCTTTATTAACTAAATATTTTGCCTTTGTTCCTCTTAAATATTTTTCATATTCCTTTTCTAAGTAACTTATACCAACTCTGTCAGTCAATTTATATCCTTTTTTTAAATAATATTTTTTTAATTCTTTAGGAATACCATTTGTAGATACAGAGCCAAATAAAGATCTCAAGGTATCTTGTTGGGGATATGTTCTTTCCCAAGTTATTTCGCCTTTTACCCCAGTAATTTTGCCTTCAGATACTTTAGCATAAACTTCTTCACTAACATTTGACGCAATTAATTTTTCCTCATATGAATAACCTTTATTCATTAAATAATAAATATATGCTGCTTTTTTATCTATTTCACTAAATTTATTTAGATCACTTTTTGTAATTCTTTTTAATTTTAAATTATTAATTTCATCACTAGTTAATTTTCTTTCTTTATATTTTTGCCATTCTTCTGGTGTTATTTTTTTATCTACGTAACTTTGATTATTTAATATAAAAAATTTTTTTATAATATTATCACTAATTTTATTTTTTATTTCAATTAAGTCGGCAAGTTTATATGCGATATTTATTTCCTCTTCTTTTTTTACTCCTCTTATTTTAGTATATACAACTGATTTAACCGCTTTATTATCAACTAAGACTACTCCATTCCTATCTAATATTCTACCCCTAAGTGGAGTTGGTCCTTCAATAACAATTTTTGTTTTTTGTTCTAGACGTTTTTTATAGTATTCATTTTTTAAAATTATAAGATTATAAATTCTAAATATAATTATTAAAAATAAAATTATTATAATTAATATTATAAATCCTATTCTTTTTTTAGACATAAGTTATTTCACCATTATTAGTATGGAAAATATTATAATTTGTAAACATAAAATAATTAAAGAAAGGAGTAATTATGAATTTTTTAATAAAAAACTATGTAAATAATTTAACTAAGGAGCAAATAGATATTTTTGCCAAACAAAATAATGTTTTTTTAAGTCCTAATGAATTAGATTTTACTTATAAATTTGTAAAAAAAAATTACTCAATTATATTGAGTAATTATAAAAATTTTGATTTTTCAAAATATAAAAATTATTATTCTCAAGAAAATTATATAAAAATTCAAAATTTATTAAATATGTACGCTCAAAAATATAGTCAATTTTTATAAAAATCTCTAACTTTATCAAGTAAGTTACTATCATATTTTTTATTTTTTATCATTTCAATTTCAAATTTATAAGGTGGATATAATCGTTCTTTATCCAAATTTGTCTTTCCAATGTATGGAGTTTCTAAAATTTTAGGAATATTTTCTAATTTTTTATGGTATATAACATTTAATAAATTTTCAAATCCAATTGTTCCCAAACCAATATTTTCATGACGATCTTTATGAGAAGCAATGATATTTTTACTATCATTTATATGAATACAATAAATTTTATCAATACCAATTTTTTGATCAAATTCTTTTAAATAATCATCGAAATGACTAATTTCAATCCCACTATCATTAAGATGACATGTATCTAGACAAATACCAATATTATTTTTTTCTTTTATGTTATCTAAAATATATTTAAGTTCATCTAAAGTACTTCCACACTCATTTCCTTTTCCAGCCATAGTTTCCAATAATATTTTTACTGAAGAATTTTTATTTAATATAATATTTAATCCATCTATTATATTATCTAAACCTTCTTTTTTTGTGATTTTAACAGCACTACCAGGATGTAAAACTAATTTTGTTATTCCTAAATTTTCACAACGACTTAATTCATTTTTTATAAAATCAATACTAAAGTTCCATTTAGATAAATCATTTTTATTAGCAAGATTTACTATATATGGAGCATGACATATAATATTTTTTAAATCTATATTATTTTCTTTCATTAATTTTAATGCTTCTAAAGAAAGATTATCATTAATAGGTTTTCTAACTGTATTTTGAGGGGCTCCAGTATAAAACATAAAAGTATTAGCATTATAACTTAGAGCTTCTTTAACAGAACCTAAAAGTTGTTCTTGATTAAAATGTACATGACTTCCTAATATTAACATATAAACACATCCTTTAAAATTATTATAACATGTCTAGAAAAAAAAAGAAGAAATATCTTATTTCTTCTTTTTAGTATTACTTTTTAATATCGTTAATAAATTAATATTAGATTGATATCAAAAAAAATTAAGTACACTAAGTAATACTAGTGTGCACTTAATTTTATTATTTACTTATTATTGATTTTTATTTGGGTAGTTTTTTCCAATTTTATAGATTCTTGTTTTATATTTAAAGCCATTCCCCATACAAAAATAATAGCTAATAAATAAATCCATAACATTAAAATTATAACATTGGAAAGCCCAGCATAAAAGAGTTGATAATTAGCAAATTTTGTTGTGTATAGTGAATAAACAGCTGTTGATAGTGTCCAAAGAATTGTTGTGAAAATAGCACCATAATTAACGTTGGAAGATTTAACTTTTTTTTCTGGCGATATAGTATAAATTATTTTAATTATTATAAACATAAATATCCAAGAAAAAGGACCTTTTAAAATAGTAATTACCCATGAAATTTTTTCAGTTAAATTTTTATTTATATCAACATAATTAAATAAATTAATAATATGATTTCCAAAAGCAGGAACTAATAACATAAATAAAAGTAATAATACTAATAAAAAAGTAATTAAAATAGCCCTTATTTTTCTTTTTAAATAACCAGAATTTTTTACACCATAAATTGCATTAGAAGCAACTATTATAGAAGAAGCTCCATTTGACGCTATGAAAAAAGCAATCATTAAAAATAGAATCATATGAAAATCTAATTTACCATTTGTTAACATTGGTGTAATTAATGTAGCAACATCACTAGAAAAAGCTTTGGCAATAAAATTTTCAATAAAGGATGTAGATATATTTAAAAATGTCGCTCCATAGGCTATTAATGTTATCATTGGAACAATAGATAGCACAAAGAAAAAGGCTAGTTGCCCTGGTAAAGTTAACATTTCTGGCATATTTAAAACAGAAAAAATTTTTTTTAAAAAAATTTTAGTTCTTTTTTTTATATTTTTAATTTTAGACATTTTTAATCTTCCTCAACTGATTTCTTTTTATTTTTCATATCTATGGTTGCTTCATTAATAGCATCATCAATTAATTTTAAATCATCAACTATCATGCTATAACCCATTGAAGCTCCATAATCATATGGAAGATTTTTGAATTCTTTATATAATTTTCTTATATAACTTGCAATTTGTCTTTCAGAATAACCAACTAAATAAATTATAAACTCATTTCCATCACTTCTAATAATATCTGAATTATCTAATTGAGTTTTAATTAAAATATTAGCTGCAGCTTGAATCTGTTTATCTCCTTCTGAATGGCCATATTTATCATTAAGATTTTTAATTTCATTTAAATCTATTATTATTATAGTTTGTGGATAAATAGTATTTTTATCCCATTCAGTCATATTTTCATTTAAGTAATTTCTATTTTTTAAAGATGTTAATTCATCAATAAATCGAATTTTATCTTCTTTTTTTATTTTCTTTTGAATTTTTACTTTTTTAGTTAGTTTATATAAAATTATAAATATTATAAATATTATTATTAATATATATAGTAAATATTCAGCAATTTTAGATAATAAAGTTCCTTTTTTATATGTTTTTTCATAATTGTTAATACCACGAATAGTCATTTCTTTTGGATCTAATGTTTTAAAATAATTATTCATTAATTTATATAGTGTTGCGTCCCCATTTAATTTAAATGAATATTTATTGTCTAAAATACTTTCATATTTTATAGAATAATTAGGTAATTTAGAAAAATAATTTAAATATGTATTTTTGTCTAAACAAATTAGTATATCTTTTTTATTTAGCTTTAATAGTTCTTTTTCAGTTTCATAAGTTTTTATCGTAATATTTTTTTGTTTTTTTAGATAATTTTCTAATATAGAGTTTTTTAAAACATAAACTTGTTGATTTTTTAGTGATGCTACACTATTAAAAGTATAGTAATTATTTTTATTTGCTATTATTACATAATTAATATTATATAAACTTTCTAAGGATGAAAAATTGTCTTTAAAATTGTAATAATTAAAATATAAATCAATTTTACTATTTTTTATTGCTTTTTCTAATTTACTTTGATTTTTAAATTCATTATATTTAAACTCAACACTACTAAAATCGCTAAATTTTTTTAAATATTCTGATACAATTCCCCCATAATTTCCACTTTTAATTAATTCATATGGTGAAGTTTTAACAAAACCATAATTATATATTTTTTTAGTAAGTAAATCCATATCTTTACTTTCTATATTTAAATTATCTAAAAATAGTGCTTTATTATATTTGTTATAATAGCTTTCATATTTATCTTCTATCCATTTGTTATAATATTTTCGAATAATAGATGATAATGTTTTATCACTACTTAATTTTAAAGAATAATATTTTTTTATATCGCCAAAATGGTATGCAATTTCTAAGTTTTGCGATAATATATCATCAATACATTCATTTTGAGCAACAATTATATAATTAATTTTCTTATCTTCATCATTATTTTTAAATGCTTCAAATAATTGTTCATTATTTGCATAAGTTACAAAATTAATATTTTTATTTTCAATAAGTTTAGTAATATGATTAAAGTCACTTTTTAAAATACCTACTTTTTTATTAGTCAAGCTATCAGGTGAAATTATATTTTCTTTAGTGTCTTTCAAAAGAATGTAATGATCTTCAAAAAATACTAAACTATTAGCAGGTTTAGATTTAGTTATATTAAAAGAAAGATCAGCGTTATTTTTCTTACTTGTAACAACCACTGGATTTATTTCAATAGTCATTTCTTTAGATAAATCATCTAAAAAAGAGTAAAAAACACCTTCACCATTATCCCCAAATATAGAAATATTATTTATAACATTGACATTATAAATATTCTTACTATTAGAATTAATCCAATTTTTTTCTATAAAGTTTAACTTATTTTTATCTTTGAAGAAATAAATTGCTCCTCCAAATAAACATATAATTAATAATATAACTAATAAAGTTATAATAATAACTTTATTTTTTCTTTTTTTCATAAATTTCACCTCAAGCATTTTCTGCTGTATTGTTAGTCCATATTATTGAGTTACTATTAATATTTTTGGCTCCCATTATTGAATAGCCAGAATCTTTATTTTCATTTTTCAAGAAAAATTGTAAATCATATGAATTTTTTTGTTTTTCACTAAGAAGATCTAAAACAGTAACAGCTATTCCTTCTCCTTCTTCTAAAGATGTATTATCTTCTGTAATAATTGTTATATAAAATATTCTGCCTGTCAATTTAGTTTGAGCTTTTTTTACTTTATCATTTTTTTCTAAATTATTTTTTATAGATTCTATTTTAGAATTGGAAATTTTTATATTTTTAATTGGCTCTAGTCGATCACCATATTTATTAGTAGCTATTCCCATAAAGAAGTATTGGAAACAAGCAACCATTATAACTATAAAACATAATATAATTATTATTGAAAGTGTTGCAAGAATTGAATTTTTTTTATAAAAATCAGACCACTTTTTCAAAATTTTCTTCATTAAATTCTCTCCTTTAAAAGTAATATAATTATACTACATTATATTACTTCATGCAATTATTTTTGCTTTATAATAGAATTAGTTTTTTAAATTTACATTTAAAAAAATTGAACTTTATTAATTTAAAGTTCATTTAAAATTTGGTTTATTTTTTCATCATTCCATATTTCAATATTTAAATTTATAGCTTTATCATATTTACTTCCTGGATTCTCACCTACTATGACAACATCTGTTTTTGAAGATACACTTTCACTTACCTCTCCATTATAATTTTCTATTATTTTTTTCAATTCATTTCTTTTTATATTACTTAGTGTTCCGGTAATAACAAATTTTTTCCCTGTAAAATATTTATTTTCATTTAATTTTTTAATATTTGTTTTCATGTTAATTCCTAATTTTTTTAATTCTTTAATCAAATTTAAATTATCTTCATTTTTAAAATATTCACAAATATTGTTAGCAAGCACATTACCCACGTCTTTTATGGTAATTAAATCGTTAAAAGTTGCATTTATTAAATTATCAATATTTTGATATTTTTTAGCTAAAATTTTAGCTGTTTTTTCACCAATTCCTTTAATACCTAACCCCATTAATAAATTTTCTAATGGTTTACTTTTAGACTTTTCAATAGAATTTATTAAATTTGATACAGATTTTTTTCCAAAACCTTCAAGTTCAATTAAATCGTTCTGATGATTTTTCAAATTATAAATGTCTAAAATATTTTTAATAAATCCCATATTATAAAAATCTTCAATAATTGCCTCTCCTAATCCTTCAATATTCATAGCTTCTCTGGAAACAAAATGAATAAGACCTTCAATATTTCTTGCAGGACAATTATTATTTGGACAAAAATAATCTATTTTACTATTTGTCTGTTTTAATAAAGTATTACAAATTGGACAATTAGTAATCATTTCAACTTCCTTTTCTGTTCCTGTTCGTCTACTAATTATAGGAGATACAACTTCTGGTATAACATCACCTGCTTTATGAATAGAAATTATATCGCCAATTCTTAAATCTTTTTCTTTTATATAACCGATATTATGTAACGTTGCCCTTGAAATTTTAGAACCTGCAACAATTACAGGATCTAAAATAGCATTTGGTGTTATTTGACCTGTTCTTCCTACAGTAAAGGCAACATCTTTTAATTTAGTTAAAACTGTTTCAGCAGGGAATTTATATGCAGTTGCCCATTTGGGATATTTTGCAGTATACCCCATTTTAAACTGATCATCAATGTTATTTAATTTTATTACTAGTCCATCTATATCATAATTAAGTGTAGGTCTTTTTGCTTTTTCGTATTCTATATAATTAATAAGATCTTCAATATTATTAAACTTTTTATTATTAGGGTTTATCTTAAAACCTAAACTTTTCATAAATTCTAATGCTTCATAATGAGTTTTTAGTGAAAAATCTTCTGGATTAGGCAAATGATATATAAAACTATCAAGCTTTCTTTGCGCAGCTATTTTAGAATCTAATTGGCGAATAGAACCTGCAGCTAAATTTCTCGTATTTAAAAATGGTTCTAAGCCATTTTTGATACGTTCAGCATTAATTTTATTAAATACTTTTTTGCTCATGTAAATTTCGCCACGAACTTCTATATCAATAGGTTTATTAATTTTTAGAGGAATAGTTTTAATAGTTTTAACATTGTTTGTAATATCTTCACCAACTATTCCATTACCTCTTGTTGCTCCGCTTTTTAAAATTCCTTTTTCATAAATTAAAGAAACTGATAATCCATCTATTTTTTGTTCACAAATATATTCAGGTTTAATATGTTCTTTTTTAATTCTTTCATCAAATAATCTAATTTCATCATAATTAAAAACATCACTTAATGAAAGCATAGGTTTTTGATGAGTTATTTTATTAAATCCTTCAAGAATTTGGCCACCAGCTCTTTGTGTTGGAGAATCATCACGAATTAATTCGGGATGATTTTCTTCAATTTCAAAAAGTTCACGAAGTAAACTATCATATTCTTGATCTGTTATAGTTGGTTTATCTAAAGTATGATAATTATAATCTGCTTCATTTATAATTTTTATTAATTCATTGTATCTTTGTTTCATATTTGTTCCTTATATATCTTTTCTTTTTTTGGCAAAGTCTATATTAGCTTTTAAATAGCCACTTTTACTCCCAATATCATAATATTTGCCATCTATTAATGTAGGGTAAAAATCCTGTTCCTGCATTAATTGTTCCATAGCATCAGTAAATTGATATTCATTATTTTTTGTTGGTTTTAAATTTTTTATAATTGAAAATATTTTTTTATTGACAATATATCTTCCTAATCCAGCTAAATTAGATGGGGCTTCATCTAAAGAAGGTTTTTCTACAATTTTTACTATTTTCCCTTGATCTAATTTACATATACCATAATTTGATAATTTTTCTTTTTCAACTTCCATACATCCAATAACATTGCAATTTTTTTCTTCATGAGTTTTTATAATTTGTTTTAAAGCTGGTATTTTGGCATCCATTAAATCATCACCATATAAAACTGCAAAATAATCATCTTCTATATATTTTTCAGCCAAAGATATTGCTGAAGCACTACCAGTTGCATCATTTTGGTAACAGTAAGTAAATTTAATTTTTTCTATTATTTCATTTATGCCTTTAAGCAATTCTTTTTTGTTATCAGATATTCTTGATTCTATATAATCATTATGTTTAAAATAATTTTCAATTTCTGGTTTTCTAGAAGTCGTTATAAATATTATTTCCTCAATTCCACTATCCATACATTCTTTTACAATATAATGAATAGAAGGAATATCAATTATTGGTAGCATTTCTTTAGCTATGGCCTTTGTTATTGGTAAAAATCTTGTTCCCATTCCAGCCACAGGAATTACTGCTTTTTTTATTTTCATATCAATTATTCTCCTTTACTATACTTTTATGATTTTTAAGTAATTTTTTTATTCCAATTTTTTTATTAAATGCCACTGTAATCATGCCATTAACATCTTCCACTACAACTCCTTTACCATATTTTTCATGATTTATAATATCGCCACATTTAATTTCATCATTATTTTTTAAATACATTTCTTTTTTATTAATTTTTTTATCTTCTATCATATTATCATTTTTAGAATCTAATAAATTATTATCAATTTCTTTTATAAATCTTGATGGTGCATTCATGCAATCTTTTCCATAAAGCATTCTTCTTTTAGCATTAGTCAAGTATAAATATTCACAGGCTCTAGTTATGCCAACATACATTAATCTTCTTTCTTCTTCTATATTATTTTCCATTATAGAATTAATATTTGGAAATATTCCTTCTTCTAATCCTATTAAAAATACTACCTTAAATTCAAGTCCTTTGGCACTGTGTAAAGTCATTAAAGTAATTGAATCATTTTCATCTTTTTTTCTTTCAGACATATCAGAAATTAAGGCAATAGATTCTAAGAAATCATCTAATGAAACATTTCCTGTTTCATTTTCAAAGGATATAGCAATACTTTTAAATTCCATTAAATTTTCTATTTTTATATCAGATTCTATAGTATTTTCATTTTTATATTCACTAAGTATTCCAGACTTTTCTAAGACTTTATCAATTATTTCTGATAATGATAAATCCTTTACATCATTTTTTAATTCATTTATCAATTTTTTAAATTCTAATTCTTTACCTGAATCAATTGCTTCAAACATACTTATATTTTTTTCTTTAGCTTTATTTTCTAAATTTAATACAGATTTTGGTCCTATCTTTCTTTTTGGAACATTTATTATTCTTTGTAAAGCAATATCATCATCAGTATTTAAAATTAGTTTTAAGTAACATATTAAATCTTTTATTTCTTTACGAGAATAAAAGTAATAACTTCCCACTATTTTGTAAGAAATATTAGAAGATAAAAACATTTCTTCGGCAATTCTTCCTTGAGCATTAGTTCGATATAAAACTGCCATTTCATTAAAATTAATTCCTTGACTATGTAATTTTTTAGCTTCATCAATTACAAATTTTATTTCATGTTTTTCATCATAACATCTAACATATTTTACTTTTTGCCCTTTTTCTTTTTTACTCCATAAATTTTTTTCTTTACGTTCTATATTATTTTTAATAACACAATTAGCAACATCTAAAATTGGTTTTGTTGAACGATAATTTTCTTCTAATAATATAACTTTACAATCTTTGTAATCTTTTTCAAAATTTAAAATATTTTTGTAGTTAGCATTTCTAAAAGCATATATACTTTGATCGGCATCACCAACGACAAAAATGTTTTTATTTTTTTCAGCCAAATATTTAGCAAACTTATACTGTACTTCATTGGTATCTTGATATTCATCAATCAAAATATACTTAAATATATTTTGGTATTTATTTAAAATATCTTTATTTTCTTGAAATAGTTTCACTGGTAAAACTAAAAGATCATCAAAATCAACAGAATTATTACTATGAATTAAATTTTCATATTTTTGATAAACTTTAACAACTATTTTATCAATAGTACTAGTTAAAAATTGCGATATTTCAATATTTGATAACATCTCATTTTTTATAAAACTAATTTTGCTACGTATATAATATGGAGAATATTGCTTAGAATCAATATCTTCATCTTTCATAATTTTTTTAATTAAACTTAAAACATCTTCACTATCTAATATTGATATATGATTATTAAAATTTAAAAAACTTAAATTTTCTCTAATAATTTTAAGTCCTAAAGAATGAAATGTTCCAATAAAGCAATTATTTTCTGGAACCATTTTAGATACTCTTTCTTTCATTTCTTTAGCAGCTTTATTAGTAAATGTAATTGCAAGAATATTATGGCTGGGAATATTATTTTGAATTAAATTTGCAATGCGTGAAGTTAAAACTTTAGTTTTTCCACTACCTGCTCCAGCCATTACAAGACAAGGTCCATTTATATAAAGTACTGCTTCTTTTTGTTTTTCATTTAATGTATCTAAATCCATTTTACTACCATCTTTCTTTATAAAATTATTATATCAAATTAAAAAAAATATATAAAGTTTTACTTTATATAAATATCGAAATATTTGGGATTACAAATAGTAAATTCCATTATTTTTTTTGTTTTAGGATGAGGAAAACTTAAGTAATTTGCATTTAACATTAAATATTTTCCATTATTATTTTTTCCATATTTTTTATCACCAATAACAGGGCATTTAATATCATTTAAATGGACTCTAATTTGATTTTTTCGTCCTGTTTTTATATTAATATCAACTAAAGCATATTTTTGATTTTTAGTTAATATTTTATAGTTTGTATGAGAGTAAAGTCCTTCATTACTTGTTGAATATACATAAAATGTTTTAGTTTCTTTCAAATAACTTTTTATTTCTCCTTCATTTTTTGGAAAATTATTTAAACAAATAGCATTATATTTTCTAACAACACTTTTATTCCATATATTTTGTAAATATTCTTTGCTTTTTTTATTTTTAGCAAAAACAATTAAGCCAGAAGTATCTCTATCAAGTCGATGAACAATAAAGACTTTATTATTCTTATTTTTTCGATATAAATACTCTTTTACTTCGCTATATAAAGAATTATATTTACCATTATCATCTTTAATTGTTAATATTTTACTAGGTTTGTTCACTACTATAATATCATCATCTTCGTAAACTATATTAATTTTTTTCATAAATATCACTCAAAAAAATTATATTAAATTTATTATTTTATAACAAGCTTTTTCACCAACTTTTTTTTGTAACATATAATAAAAAGAAAATAAAGAAGGAGGAAAAAAATGAAAAAATATTTAGTTTATACAATTACTTTTATTATAATTTTAGCTCTAATTATAACATCAATTTTTTTGTTTAAACCTAAAGAAAAAAATGAAAAAAATAAAATTAAAACAATTAAAGTAGCAGAAGTAACTCACAGTATATTTTATGCGCCATTTTATGTTGCAATAGAAAATAATTATTTTAAAGATGTAGGAATTGATATTGATTTAATTTTAACATCTGGTGCTGATAATGTAGCATCAGCAGTTTTATCGAAAGATGTAGAAATTGGTTTTGCTGGTCCTGAAAGTGCAATTTATGTATATAATGCTAAAAATAAAGATTATTTAAAAGTTTTTGCTGGACTTACTAAAAGAGATGGTCAATTTATAGTAAGTAGAAAAAAAATTAAAAACTTTAAACTTGATGATGTTAAAGGCCAAGAAGTTTTAGGAGGTAGAACTGGAGGAATGCCCCTTTTAAACTTTCAAAACGCTTTAAAAAATGAAAATATAAAAGAAAAAGATTTAAATATTAATACATCCGTAGATTTTGCTGATTTATCTAGCGCATTTATAGCTGGAACTGGTGATTTTGTAAATTTATTTGAACCAAATGCTACAAAATTAGAAAATGAGGGGTATGGCTATGTAGTAGCATCAGTTGGTAAATATTCAGGTGAAGTTCCATATACTGCATTTTATGCCCAAAAAAGTTATATAAAAGATAATAAAAAATTAATAAATAATTTTAGAAAAGCTTTAAACAAAGGAATTAAATTTGTAGAAAATAATAGTAATGAAAAAATTGCAAAAACAATTTTAAATCAATTTAAAACATCATCTTTAGATGAAGTTATACAAATTGTTGATAGATATAAAAAAGCTGATTCTTGGTTAAAAAATACCAAAATACCAAAAAAATATTTTGAAAATTTAGAAGATATTATGATTTCATCAGGAAAACTAAAAAATTATGTTAATTATAATGATTTAGTTATTAATCAATAATGAAAAAAATTTTATCTATTAAAAATATTTCTAAAACTTATCATACAAATCAAGGAGAAATTAAAGCAATTGATAATATATCTTTAGATATAAATGAAGGAGAATTTATTGCAATAGTGGGAAGTTCTGGGTGTGGCAAAAGCACCCTTTTATCCATACTTGCAGATTTAGAAAAAGCATCATCTGGGACTTACAAATTTTACAAAGACAATTTTAAAATAGGTTATATGTTACAAGTGGATGCTTTATTTCCATGGCTTACTATTTTAGAAAATTCAATATTAGGTTTAAAAATAAATCATAATGATTCCAAAAAAAATATCGATTATGTAAAAAAGATGTTAATTACATATGGGCTTAAAGATTTTATGAATAAATATCCAAGTGAGCTATCGGGTGGTATGCGTCAAAGAGTTGCTTTAATAAGAACACTAGCAATTAAACCAGATATTTTACTATTAGATGAAGCTTTTTCAGCATTAGATTATCAAACAAGATTAGCAGTTTCTGATGATGTGTATAAAATAATAAAAAAAGAAAATAAAACTACAATTATGGTAACTCATGACCTAGCTGAAGCTATATATAAAATAAACATAAATAATTATTGAAATAAATTGGTACCTTATTATTTAAAGACCATATTTTATAATAGAAAGGAGAACTATTATGAATTCTTATCAAAGAGCTTTAAATTATATAAAAAATAATCAAGGCAAATGTCCAACATGTTGTTGTAGTGTTGGTGGTATTGGACCAACTGGACCTACTGGACCAATCGGAATTGAAGGATTACCAGGTCCAATGGGAATACCAGGTGATAATGGTCCAACAGGACCTACAGGTCCAACTGGGCCTCAAGGTGAAATAGGAATTACCCCAACTTTTACTATTGGAAATGTTACTATTTCTGATGATGATAATTACGCTAGTGTAACTGATACAGGTAATAATTTGGAACATATTTTAAATTTTATTTTTCCAAAAGGTAGTAATGGGACTGCAGGTCCGACTGGGCCAACAGGTCCTGCTGGAACTAGTGTTACAATTTTAGGATCTTATGATACAGTTGAAAATTTAGAAGCCTCTCATCCTACTGGAAATTCTGGACAAAGCTATTTAGTTGGTGATAATTTATATGTTTGGTCTAATGAAAATGATAATTGGATTGATGTTGGGCAAATTAGAGGACCACAAGGAGTACAAGGAGAAATAGGGCCAACTGGAAATACTGGACCACAAGGTATACAAGGACCACAAGGTATTGAAGGAGATATTGGTCCAACTGGACCAACTGGGGCAACTGGGCCTACTGGACCTGCTGGCATACAAGAAATAGGTGCTGCTTATTTTGTAACATTTAACAACAATTCAGATGATGGTTATATTATTAATAGTAATGAAAGAATTCCTATTACAAGAAAAGAAGTTGACAATACTGATATGTGTATTTTAAATAGCGATAATACCATTAAATTTAATAAAGCTGGTGTTTATAAAGTAGATTTTATTTTAACAGCTTTTACAAAAACAAATTCTGAATTTGATAAAACTAATGATATAATAGCAATTGGTTTTAAAAAGACTAATGAAAATATAGTATATGCTGGAGGAAGTTCTTGGTATGTGTCAGAAACAAATACTAAAATTATAGGTCAAGGTTTATTTATCATTTCAAATCCTGATACTGAAATGATGGAATTAGTAAATATGTCAAAAACTACTTTAAATTTAAATACACCTCTTTTAGATTATACAACATCTGATTCTTATTTTGTAAATCCCGTTTTAACAATAATAATTCAATATCTTGGATAAAAAAATTAGTCTTTTTTAGACTAATTTTTATATATTTTCATCAATTTTCTTAAGACTTAAAGAAGCAGTAACTCCTGGTCCCAAGTTTATAATTACATTATTTTCTGTAGCTGATATAACCATATCTAATACATCATCAGCCATTAAAGAAATAATTGTACTTCCATTAAAACTAACATTTTCGTTAGGCATAATTTGTTTTACTATAACAGCAGATGGAATCATAACATTATTTTCTCTTATCATTAAACTAATTATGGCAGCCTTGCTACCTGTAAAATTAATTGAATAATTTAATTCATATATTCCATCTTGTTCTAATTTAATAGAATTTATAGGAGAATCAATAATATTGATATTATCCATAACTTCAGTAAGTGGCACTTGTACCCAAGTTCCTGCAGCCATTGTATCTAAAGTTGCAGTTATATTGTTATATTTTCCACCATAGGCACTTAATAATGCTGTTCCAATTGGGCCTGTTGGTCCTGTTGGCCCTTCTATTCCTTGAATTCCTTGGGGTCCAGGTTCTCCAGGAATACCTTGTAACCCTTGTATTCCTTGTATTCCTTGGGGTCCTGGAGGTCCTTCTATCCCTTGAGGTCCTGTTGGGCCAATATCTCCTTGAGGTCCTTTTATAGTTCCAACGTTTATCCACTCATTTTTATTATCAGACCACACGTATAAATCATCACCAACTAAATAAGCATCTCCTATGTTCCCTGTTAAATGTTCATCTAATAATTCATTTAAATTACTATAAGAACCCATAATAGTTACGCTAGTTCCAGCAGGTCCTGTTGGGCCTATTTCTCCTTGTTCTCCTTGAGGACCCGTTTCACCTATTGGTCCTGGTACTCCTTGTAATCCCTGAATTCCTTGGGGACCTGTTGGCCCAATTTCTCCTTGTTCTCCCTGAATTCCTTGAGGACCCGTTTCTCCCATAGGTCCTGGTACTCCCTGAATTCCTTGAATACCTTGAGGTCCAGTTGGCCCTGTTTCACCTGTTGGTCCACCACTTGGGCCTGTTGGGCCAGTAGGTCCAGTTGGTCCAATACCACCAACACTACAACAACATGTTGGACATTTGCCTTGATTATTTTTTATATAATTTAAAGCTCTTTGATAAGAATTCATAATAGTTCTCCTTTCTATTATAAAATATGTCTAATAATATTTTTAGTTTATATATTAAACAAAATTTTTTCATTTTTAATAATTATTTGAATATTTAAATTTTCTAAAAATTTATCTTTTAAATTATTTTCTAATTTATTCCAATTTATATAAATTCCTCGTTTTTGTAAATAAACAAATATTTCTTTATCTAGTTTTAAATGACTAATAGATTTTTGCGTACATTTTTTTTTAATTCTGTTTCGACAATAATAACTTACAAATGTCTTATTATTATTCAAAGTTCTTTTAGAAGTAAAACTTTCTCCACATAATCCACACTTTAAATATTTTACAAAATACGCATCACTATTTGCTTTTTTAGTTTTAAATATTAAAAGATCTTTTTTTATTTTTTTATTAACTATTTCAAATTTTTTTTTATCAACAATACTTTGGTGTTTTCCTAAAAATTCTTTATAATTTTTAGAATTAATATTATGTCTTACTTTTCCAATATAATTAGGGTTAGTTAAAACTAATTTAACTGTTTTTGCTGTCCATAATTTATTTTTTTTAGTAGGAATTTTTCTTAAATTTAAATATTTTGCTATTTTCAAGAAATTATAATCTTGCAAATAAAGATCGAATATTAAATTTACAATTTTAACTTCATCTTTTTTTATATATAAAATTTTATCACCTTTTTTCTTATAATAACCAAATGAAGGAGTATTTGAACATATTGAATAACCATCTTTTACTTTTTTTGCAATACCTAATTTAACTCTTTCAATTAAATTTTCTCGTTCAAATTCGGCAAATATGCCTATTATTTTTATAAACATTCTCCCAGTTGCACTTGATGTATCAATAGACTCTGTTAAAGAATTAAATGAACATTTATAATTATTAAAAAGTTCAATTAAATAAATTAAATCTTTTGTACTTCTAGTTAATCTATCTATTTTAAATACTAAGACATTTTTAATTAAATTATTCTTTATATCATTAATCATTTTGTTTATAGCGGGACGATGAATAATATCTTTCCCACTTATGCCCTTATCTTCATAAATAGATATAACTTGCCAATCTTTTATTTGTGCCCAATTTAATAACTTTTCCTTTTGAGCTTTTAAACTAAAACCATGTTGTGCTTGTTCATCTGTTGATACTCTTATATAAATACCTGTTTTCATACTAAAATATATTTAATTATGCTTAATTTATACCTAAGTGAAGCTATATCTTTAGCAGATAAAATTATTGTTTTGTCACAAAGACCAAGTAAAATTAAAAAAATATATGAAATAAAACTTTCAAGTAAAAATAACCCAATAGATAAAAGAAAAGCAAAAGAATTTTCAACCTATTATGATTCAATATGGAAGGACTTAGATATAAATGTCTGAAAAGCAAATTAAATATTTAAAAAATATCAAAAAAAATAAGATATATGTTTTTTTTACCCAATTAAGTATTATTATTATATTTTTTTCATTATGGGAACTTGCAAGTAAATTTAATATTATTGATTCATTTATTTTTTCATCCCCCAGTAGAATATTTAAAACTATTATTAATTTAATTAAAGAAAATAATTTATTTATTCATATTTTAACAACATTATATGAAACATTAATTGCCTTTTTCTTAGGAATAATTATAGGACTATTAGTATCAATTATCTTATATTTATCTAAATTTTTAGCTAAAGTTTTTGATCCATTCTTAACTTTATTAAATTCACTACCTAAAGTTGCTTTGGGTCCATTAATTATCATTTGGATAGGAGCCAATAATGGATCAATTATATTTATGGCTTTACTTATAAATGTAATAATAAATATCATTACTATTTATAATGGATTTATAACAACTGATGAAAATAAAATTAAATTAATGAAATCTTTTAAAGCAAATAAATTACAAATATTATTTAAATTAGTAATACCATCTTCTTATAATACAATAATTTCATCATTAAAATTAAATATTTCAATGTCTTTAATTGGCGTAATTATGGGAGAATTTTTAGTATCAAAACAAGGACTTGGATACTTAATTATTTATGGTAAACAAATATTTAATCTTGATTTAGTTATGAGCTCAATATTTATTTTGGTATTAATTTCATATCTTTTATATAAAACAATTTCAATTATAGAAAAAAAATTATTAAAAAATTAAAAGAGCGACATCTTTTAATTTTTTTAATTATTGAAATAATTTTTTTTATTATTTTTTAACTTATTTATATTTTCTTTAGAAGCATAAACTACAATATCTTGAAGTGAATTATTATTAAATATTATCTTTTTATTATTTATATTTTTAATAAATTCATTAGTTTGTTTAATAGGATTTGAACATTCAGCCCAAAGGTGAATATTATCATGATTGTATTTTTCTAATTTACAAAATTTATTAATTTTATATTCTAATTTTATATTATTTATATCAGATTCAACATATTCAACATTATTACTAATAAAAATATTATCTTGCATTTCAAATTCAATTTCTTCTTTTTTCATCATTTTATTATCATAATCTAATATTTCAAAATTAAGTGTTCCAATAAATATTAGACCTAGACCACTACCTAATATTGCAAGGGATAATATAAAACTCCAAATTAGTTTCTTTTTTTCATTTTTTCTTGTAAAAATAAAATTTAAAATAACTAATAAAATAATAGTCAACATAATAATTAAGGCAATTATTGATAACATTAATCCAATAAAGAATATACCAGTTTTATAAATTAATAAAGAAATTATTAAACTTAAAAATAATGTTATTAATATAAAACTAATAAAAAATACTAAACATAAAGCAAAAAATTTAATTATTCCAATAATAAATTTAAATAAACTATTAACAAATCTATATTCACTATGTTTTGGATCTCTTATTATTATTTTACTTTCATTTTTTCTAAATAATATTTTATTTTTTTTATCTATATTTTTTTGTTTATCATCTGATTTTTCATTGTCATAATCATTTTCATTAATTATAGTTTTTTTTAGTTTATCATAATAATCTAAATATCTGGTTTTAAAAATATGAGTTAAAATTATAATTGAGGAAATAATACAAAATAAAATTAAAATTGAATTTAAAAAATTATTAATTATATATCTAATATTATTAGGTAAAAATCCAACTAAATTAAAGCATATTGTATAACCTGCTTCTACTATTATAGCTGAAATTATAATTAGTATTAATATAATAATTGATTGTTCAATTAAACATTTAATTTTACTTTTAAAATTCATATTACTAAATAAATTAATAATATCCGTAATAAATTTTAAAAAGTCATCTATTGATTTATTTAGCTTTTTTTTACTTTCTTCTTCACCTTTTATTTCTTTAATGTCTTTATGTAATAAATCATCTATATTTAAATCAAATTTATCACATAAAGCAATAATTTTATCCATTTCTGGATAAGCAGATGAGGATTCCCATTTTGATATTGCTTGTCTGGATACTCCTAACTCATCAGCAAGTTGTTCTTGTGAAAGATTATTATCTTTTCTAACTTTTTTTAAATTTTCTGAAAATTGATTGTTCATAATTTTCTCCTTTCACAAAGAATTTTATAATTTCTACCAGTTGCATACTACCATCTTTAAGTTGTTTTTTGTAGAAATTTGGTTGCATTATAAACTATTATAACATTGTTATTGTTAATTTTGCATAATAAAATATTTACAAATTAAAAAAGTAAACATTTGCATTGCTTACTTTTTATAAATTATTTATATTTTTTTTATTATTCTATCTACTAGTTGGGATTTTAAATCAAAGTTAATATTTTAATATGTTTGTCCGCCATCAATACCTAGGTTTTGTGCAGTAATTTCTTTTGATTCATCTGAACATAAGAATAATACAGCATTAGCAATATCTTTAGGTTCCTGAGGTCTTTGAGTTGGAATGCCATTAGTAAATGAAGAAAATACTTCATCTTTTTTATCAATGTTATTATCTGTTAATTCATTTAACATGTTTTCCCATAAAGGAGTACGAATAATTCCTGGTAATACACAATTAATATTAATATTATCTTGAGCATATTCTCTTGCTAAACAAGCTGTTAATTCTAAAACTGCAGCTTTAGTGGCAGAATAAACGGAAATATTAGCAGAGCCTAATTTTGCCGCTATGGATGATAAATTAACTATCTTTCCATAATTTTGTTTTTTCATTATTGGTAATACTGCTTTACAACCATATATAGTTCCATTTAAATTAATTTCAATCATAGATTTAATTTTTTCAAGATTCATATCTATTAAAGAAATTGATTGACATATACCAGCATTATTAATAAGTATATCAATTTTTTTAAATTTATTATTTACTTCGTTAATAACTTGCTCAAATTCATCATAATTTGCTACATCAACTTTATATGGTAAAACTTCTACTCCATATTTAGATAATTCTTCAGCCGTTTTTTTTGCCTCTTCAATATTAATATCTGCAATAACTACATTAGCATGAGCCTTAGCAAATTCTTCACAAATTGCCTTTCCAAGTCCCATACTACCTCCTGTTACAATAACATTTTTCCCTGTAAAGTCATATTTTATCATTTTTTCCTCCTTAATTATATTATAACTTTTTCACTCATTATCATTTATAAAATTTATAATTTCATTTACTATATTTTCAACAGATATACCATGTTCCTCTAATAATTTGTTTGGGTCAAAATCTGTATGAAATGCTTTAGAAATTCCATAATTTTTTACTTTCATATCTTTATCTCCATAGAAAGAGGAAATAGTTTGACCATATCCACTTTGGACCTCTCCATCTTCTATCGTAATAATAAAGTTATGATCTTTTTTTAAATTCTCCAATAAATTTTTATCTAAATCATTTAAGAATAAGGGATTAATTACTGTTATATCTAAGCCAATTTTTTCTTTTACTTTTTTAGCAATTTCTTTTGCCATAGAAATAAGTATACCAACTGCAAAAATTGCAATTTTTGATCCTTTTATTTCTATTTTATTTTTATTCAAAGAATAATCAGTCTTATCTTCTATACCAGATGAAACCATATTACTTGATACTCTAATAGCAACTGGATGTTTTTTTTGCGTAGTTGCAAATTTGAACATATTAATAAATTCTTCATTACAACTTGGGGCTAAATAAACTAAATTGGGAATATGTGCAAACATTTGAATGTCACATAAAGCAATATGAGTATTAGAATTCATTCCATAAACTCCTGGATTTAATATTAAAAAAGTTGCTGGGCTATTATTTAAACAGACATCATGTGACATTTGATCATAAGTTCTTTGAAAAAAAGGAGCAAAAGTTCCAAATACTGGAGTACCACCATTTTTTGCAATACCTGATGTCATTGCTACACCATTTTCTTCTGCAATACCTACATCTATAAATTGCCCTCTTTTAACATATTCTTCTCTTACACCTTTTACAAAACCAAGTCCCATCGGTGTTCCAGCATTTAAAACAATAGCTTTTTTATTTGTATCTAGTAATTCTTTTAAAGAATCAAATACAACATTTTCACTTTCATCATTTTCAATCTTTCTACTTCCATCTTTAGGATTAAATGGACCACCAGCATGCCATTCTTCTTTATTTAACTCTGCGTAAGGTAATCCTTTTCCTTTAATTGTATGAATATGAACAACTATTGGATGGTCAATATCTTTTACTTTATTAAATACTTCTACTAGTTTTTTTATATTATGTCCTTCTTCAACATAAATATAATCAAGTCCCATAGCTTTAAATAAATTATTGGAAAAATTTCCATTAGTTTCTCGCAAACATTTTAAATTTTTATATAATCCACCATGATTTTCTGCTATACTTTGATCATTATCATTTATAATTATTATTAAATTTTTATTATATTCTCCCGCATAATCTAAAGCTTCTAAAGCTTCCCCACCAGATAAAGATCCATCACCAATAATAGCTATTATATTCTCATTTCGACCATTTAAGTCTCTTCCTTTAGCAAGCCCTAAAGCAAGTGAAACAGATGTTGATGTATGTCCGATTGTAAAAAGATCATGTTCACTTTCTAAAGGATTAGTATAACCTGTTACATCATGAAAATGTTCTGGATTTAAAAATGCCTCTTTTCTTCCTGTTAAAATTTTATGTGGATAACATTGATGCGATACATCAAAAACAAATTTATCTTTAGGAGAATTAAATACATAATGAAGTGCTACTGTTACTTCTACAATGCCTAAATTTGGTCCATTGTGGCCACCTGCTTTACTAATTTTATTTATTAAAGCATTTCTTGTTTCATCGGCTAAAGTTTGCAATTTTTCTACATTTAATTTTTTTATGTCTTTTGGACTATTTATATTATCTAAGTACATTATTTTATTCCTTTCATTATTATTCCTTCATTATAATATTATAATATTTAAATCTAATTTTCAACTTCTAACTTAAAATTGTTGACATAACTTTTTTATATTAAATTTTATCTATATATTAAAAACTATTAATATTAACAAATATAAAATAATTTATATATTCTAGGTTTTAATAAGCTACAAATATTTAATCAAATCATATTTTATATTAGAAAGGAGTAATAAATGAATTCATATCAAAGAGCTTTAAATTATATTAAAAATAATCAAGGAAAATGTCCAACATGTTGTTGTAGTGTAGGAGGCGGAATTGGACCTACTGGACCAACTGGACCAACAGGTCCAAGTGGAGGACCTACTGGACCTACTGGACCTACTGGACCTACTGGACCTACTGGACCTACTGGACCTACTGGTATTCAAGGATTAATTGGACCAGTTGGAGCTACAGGAGCAACAGGACCTACTGGACCTACTGGACCTACTGGGCCTACAGGGCCAACAGGTGAAACGGGACCAGCTCCAACTCTTACAGTAGGTGATACTACTACTGCTTTACCTGGTGATGAAGCAGCTGTTAATATAGCTCCAAACGGTGATGGAGAATATACATTAACATTTACTGTACCTCAAGGTCCAACTGGTGCTACTGGAAATGGTCTTGGTGCATATGGAGGATTATATGATACAACACAAAATGCCTACTCATTAACTGCAAATACACCTAGCCAAATAACTTTAGCAACTCCAACTCCACTTTCTAATGTTACAACTGGAACTAATTCATTAAATATTAGTGAAGCTGGAACATATGAAATTACTTATGCAGCAAATGTTACTTCAACTGATGCCGATACTATTACTTTTTCTGTTAGAAATAGTACTGAAGATATACCTGGAACATCTATTTCCAACACATTCCAAGCAGGTGGACAATATAATTATAATGGAAGCATTATAACCGATTTATCTGAAGGTGATGAAATAGATATGGCTTTAGAATCAACTGATGCTGCCGCTGGTAATGTTAATAGTGCAAATTTAAGTGTTAAATTAATTAGTCCATCTACTATAGCTGAATAAAAACGAATAAAAATTCGTTTTTTTTCAATTTGTTTTTTCATATATTATAAAGAAAGAAGGTATTAATATTAAAAAAATTTGTGTTTATGCCATATCAAAAAATGAAGAACAATTTGTAGAACGTTTTATGAAAACTGCAAATGAAGCAGATAAAGTATTTATTTTAGATACTGGCTCAACTGATAATACAGTTTCTAAATTAAAAAAGTTAGGAGCTATCGTTAAAGAAAAAGAAATTAAACCATGGCGATTTGATGTTGCCAGAAATGAATCTTTAAAAATAATACCAGACGAATTTGACATATGTGTATGTTTAGATTTAGATGAAGTTATAATGCCTGGATGGAGACAAAAATTAGAAAAATTATGGGATAAAAATACTACTCGACTTCGTTATAACTATAATTGGCAATTGGATGAAAATGACAAACCAATAATAAATTTTTATATTGAAAAAATCCATTTACGAAAAAATTATAAATGGACCCATCCTGTACATGAAGTTTTAACATATGAAAATAAAAATGAAGTAATTAAAACTACAAATGATATTACCGTTAATCATTATCCTGATAATACTAAATCTCGTCAAACATATTTACCACTTTTAGAATTATCGGTAAAAGAAGATCCCGAAGATGATAGAAATATGCATTATTTAGGTCGTGAATACATGTATTACCAGAAATGGAATGAATGCATTGATACATTAATTAAACATCTAAATTTAAAAAATGCTACTTGGAAAGATGAAAGATGTGCATCTATGCGATTTATTGCCAGAAGTTATATAAATTTAAAAAGATATGATGAAGCAAAAATGTGGTTAGATAAAGCAATGAAAGAAGCTCCCTATTTAAGAGATCCCTTTATGGAAAGAGCATTTTTAGAATATCGTTTAAATAATTGGAACGAAGTTGTAAAATATTGTAATAAAGCCCTAGATATTAAAACTCATACAAAAACATATATAAATGAATCTTTTAGTTGGGACTATTCACCATATGACTTACTTTCTGTTGCTTACTTTAACAAACAAGAATATGATCTTTCACTTTTTTATGTCAATAAAGCCCTAGACATGGATAAAAATAATAAAAGATTAAAAGAAAATAAAGAGATTATTTTAAAAAGTTTAAAAACCGCTAACTAAATTGATGTGAAAAAACTGGTATATTAAAAAGAGAAAAGCTATTTGAACTGAACTTTAAAAGTTGGACAGTTTAATTGTTTAAGGATTGTAACCTGTAATTTATAGGTAACAGTCCTTTAATTTTACTTTAATTCTATTATAATTTTAATAAAAATATAGTTATCTATTGCTTTTATTAAATTATCTAATGCTGCCATAAGAAACACTTCTTTTTGGAAGTGTATGCTACAAATATTTCCTTTAAACTAGTTTTTCATTAATATCTACTCTAAGGGGACAGTTCAAAATAAACGGTTTTTATTTGTTTTATTCATGTTATAATAAAATTATGAAAAAATTTAAATATAGTTTAGATAATAAAAGATATCATACATTAAATTACTTTTATAAAAATAAATTTAATAGTAAAGTATTTAAAATAAGTTTAAATGCTAATTTTTCATGTCCTCATAAAATAAATAATGAAGGTTGCATTTTTTGTTCAAAAATGGGAAGTGGAGATTTTGCTGGTAATAAATTTAAAAGTCTTTCTGAACAATTTGAAGATGTAAAAAAAATAATGAATAAAAAATGGCAAGGAAAATACATTGGTTATTTTCAAGCTAATACTAATACTTATGCTCCACTTCCTATTTTAAAAGAAAAATATGAAGAAATATTAAATAAAGATATTATAGGTCTTTCTATTGCCACTCGACCTGACTGTATAAAAAAAGAAGTTTACGATTATCTTGAAGATATTAATAAAAGAACCTTTTTAACTATTGAACTAGGTCTTCAATCAATTCATGAAAAAACATTAAAATATATCAATCGTGGTCATGATTTAAAATGCTTTGTAGAATGTGTAAACGAACTTAAAAAAAGAAAAATTAATGTTGTAGTTCATATTATTAATGGCCTACCCAATGAATCAAAAGAAGATATGATTGAAACAGTAAAATTTTTAAATACATTAAAAATTAATGGAATTAAAATTCACATGCTTAATATACTTAAAAACACTAAACTTGAAGAAGTTTATAAAGTTAAACCATTTAAATTATTAACATTAGAAGAATATGTTGATATAGTTTGTACTCAACTGGAATATTTAGATGAAAAAATTGTTATTCATAGAATTTGTGGTGATGCCAAAAAAAGTGATTTAATTGCTCCCAAATGGACATTAAAAAAATTTGTTGTTATGAATGAAATAGATAAAGAAATGAAAAAAAGAAATATTTATCAAGGAGATAAAGTTAATAATTTCTAGCACCTGTAAAGTATTCAAACTGTATATGTAGTAATAATTAAAAAATATGTTATAATTTTAATATAAAGGATGTATTTAATTATGAAAAAGAAAAGAAAAATTAAAAAAGTTCTAAAAATATTTTTAATTACTATTATTATAACAATTATTGCATTTATTGGAATTGTTGTTTTACTAACAATTATAGATTTAAAACAAGAAAGCAATTTAGAACAAGAAATTATAAATTATAATACTAAAGATTTAGCAAAAGATGATTTTACTGTAAAAATAAATACTAAAGGAGATTATGCATATGTAGAAAAAGCAGTAAAAGAATATTATAAAAGTCTATCTGATAATGTCAAAACAATAAATTCCTATTTAAACAATGAAAAATTTTCTAATCTTTTAACAGTAAATAATTTAGAAAGTGATAGACCTGATTTTACATTTAGTCATAATACTATTAAAATTACAAAAAACAATATTAATAAAGCAATTAAAAATATCGATAAATTATGTGATGAAAAAACTATTAAAAATTTACTTGATAAAGATAAGCTTGATGATGCTGATTATTATTATGATTTTTATTTGGAGTTAATGTATACAAAAAATGATAAAAATAATTTTAAAAATTTAAAAAATAGAACGGATAATCTTGGAACACAATTAAATTCTTATTTAGATAAACTAGATGAAACAATTAACTTTTTACAAAAAAATGATAAATCAATTAAATATGAACAAGACAAACAATCAATACTTTTTAATTCTCAAACATTATATATAGAATGGAAAAAACAAATTGCAGAATTAGAAGAAATAGCAGAAAATATGGAAAAAGTCGAAAATACTGAAAATTCACCAAATAAAGTTTAACTTTCCAGATTATAAAATACTCAAATTTTTTATTAGCACAAGAAGTTATAGAGTAATAAATGCTAACAGAAATGTTAGTTTTTTTTATTGCAGTATAATAACTTTAATAATAATTAATATATTGTTATTAAAATGTAAAATTTATAAATAAAAAAAGATTATTTTATAAATAATAAACTATTTATGCTATAATTTTAATATAAAAAAGGAGTTATTAAATGAGTAAGAAAATTTTGAAATATATATTAATTTTTATAGGTATAATATTTAATATTTTTAATTTTATATTAATTGCTAGTTTGATCTTTATAATTTTTTTACTATTTTTATCAATTCCTACTCAAAGAGATAAATTAGCTTATACATATAAAGATAAAAATAAAAGATTAGCATATTTCCAAGAGAAAAAGGAAGATTTTGAATATTTTTCTCAATTTTTATTAGATAATGATGAAATTGAATCAATTAATTACCAAAAAAATTTTAAATGTGACTCCATTGAAAACGAAATAACAATAAATGTATCAGATGATATAATAATGTGTAAAAAAAGAAGTACCAATGATAATAAGTCATATGATTTTAATACTATTAAAGAAAAGTATAAAAATTTAAATTTAGAGAAAATAATTAAAATAAAAGGTATTGATTATAATGTTTATAAATTAAAATTTATTTTATTTGGGACTAATCGTGTTGAAGTATCATATAACTATTGTGTATCGCCTGAGTGTAAAAGCAAAGATTATATTGATAGTGAAGGCAATTCCTATAAAAATAAAATAGATGATAAATGGTATACTATGTACGATGGTAATCCTGGACTATAATCTTTGAAGATGATAATTCATATAAAATTACAGATAAAAATGTAACAAATTATAAATAAAAAAAGATTATTTTATAAATAATAAAATATTTATCTTATAATTTTAATATAAAGGATGTATTTATGAAATTAATTAAAAAAATTAAAAATAAATTAATGGAAAATCCAAAAAAAACATTTATTATTTGCAATATAATTTTAGCTTCATTATTTTATGTAACATTTACATTTGATTTCTTACTTGATTTTAAAATTTGGATTATATTTATAGTCATATTTTATAGAATTCTATTAATATTCATAACAATTTTTAATTGTTACTACATTTATAAACATCCAAAAGATGAATTAATAATATTAGCTTTTTTGGCGACAATTTTATCAATTCCTTTATTCTTAATTTGTACAGGAGCTTATCTATTAATGATTTTAACTTATATAATATTATTTATTATCATTAATAAGCCAGAAAATGTAATACAAAGTACTTTAAAAAATATTATATTTATTATATGTAATATATCATTAATTTTATTATATTATATTACGAATGGAAAAGATTTAATAATTGAGATATATCCTATAATTTTTATGGTTATAATAATATTAATAACAATTTTTAATTGCTATTATATTTATAAAAATCCTAAAAACAATCTTGTGGGAGCAATAGCCATTACTTCTATTGTTTTTTCATTCCCTTTAAGTGATGTTTTTCCTATTTTATATCTTCTAATAATTTTATCTTATTTACTATTTTTTATAATAAATAAAAAAATAGTTTTAATATTCATTGGAATAGTAGTCTTTATTTTGACATTAACTTTTTCTATAGAATCTTATATTTATAACCATAATAATGAAGATTCAAACAAAGCAGTTGATATAGGTTTTTCACCTACTAAAAAGTATTATGGTTACTGTGAAAGTTATAAATTAGCAAATAATAAGTTAGAAAACAAATTTTATTGGGGTAAGAAAAAACTACCAATAGATATTTTTAATACAATTGATCCACTTGAACAAAATATAAATATACCAACATGTAAAAAAGGTAAAATAAAATGGATAACAGATGATGAAATAGAAGTAAATGGAAAAAAAATATCAATAAAAAATAAGTGGGAAGAAAGATTTGAAAATTAAAAAAAGTTACTTTATAGAGTTCATATTAAAAAAAATACATAAATTTTAAATTTAATAAATATAATTATTAAAAGGTGATTTATGAATACAATTGATTATAATTTTAGGGAGTTAATTACCCAAATAAAAGAAAAAACTATAGAAGAAATTTTTAATGATATTAAAAATAATTATTTAAATATTTCTCCTACTATCCAAAATTCTATAGAAGATTTTTTTGGTAAATTTAATTATTGGGGAAAATTAAAAAGATCTGAAAATATTTTTGATGAATTACATAATAGAGCATTATCTTTAAAAAATCACATTAATGATTATATATGGTTATATGACAATTTAAATGATTATCGCTCTAAACGTGTTTTATACGCTATTTTAAATAATTGGTATAAGTTTGACTTTAAAAATTTAGAAATTTGTAGAGAAACTAATAATTCTCATTATTTTGATTTAGATTTGATAAAATGTGATAAAAATGAAATCTTTGTAGATATTGGTTCCTATACAGGAGATACAATTATAGATTATTTTAATAATTACGGGAGTAATAATTATAAAAAAATATATTGTTATGAAATTACTAAAAAAATTTATACTATGTTAGAAAATAACTTAAAATATTATAAAAATATTATTTTAAGAAATAAAGCTGTATCAGATAAAAATGAAACTTTATTTTTAAAAGAAAATAAATGTGACAATTCAGCAAATTGTCTTTCTGAAATGGGAAACCAAATAATTGAAGCAGTTACTTTAGATAGTGACATAAAAGAAAAAATATCTTTACTAAAAATGGATATTGAAGGATATGAATTTAAAGCTTTAAATGGTTCTATCAATCATATTAAAAATGATAAACCAAAATTATTAATTTCAGTTTATCATAATCATGAAGATATATGGAAAATTCCTTTATTTATAAAAAAAATAAATCCCAATTATAATTTATATTTAAGATATTATGGGAATAATATTTTTCCAACAGAAATTGTTTTAATTGCAATTTAATAAAAAAAGCTTCCTAATAAGGAAGTATTTTTTATATTTAAGCAAGTTCTACAGTTGCGCCAACTTCTTCTAGTTTTGCTTTAATTTCATTAGCTTCATCATTTGAAACATTTTCTTTAACATTTCCACCATTATCAGCTAAAGCTTTAGCATCAACTAGTCCAAGACCAGTAATTTCTCTTAAAGCTTTAATTACTTGAATTTTAGTAGCTCCAGCATCTTTTAATACTACTGTTTTTGTTGTACTTTCTTCTTCTTGTGCACCAGCAGCAGGGGCAGCAGCAACTGCAACAGCTGATGGATCAACTCCTAATTCTTCTTTCATTAAATCTACTAATTCTTTAACTTCAAGAATGCTCATTTCTTTAATTGCATCAATGATTTCACTAGCTTTTAATTTTGCCATAATAATTTATCTTCCTTTCTTATTTTTCTTCTTCTAATTTTTTTGCATATAGATCAAGACCTATTGCAAAGTTTCTAACATGTTCCATTAAGCCACCAGCAAACATTGAAAGTAATCCTTCAAGTGATGGTATAGAAGCATATTCAGAAATTGTATTTATATCAACTAATTCACCAGAAATAATTCCTGCTCTAATATTAACAACATCTTTATCTTTAGCAAAATTAGTTAATGCTTTAATACATTCAATTATATTTTCACCAAACATAATTGCATTTGGACCATCTAAAAATTCATCCATATTAATATTTAAACTATTTAATGCTCTTTTAGTAAGAGTATTTTTATATACTTTTACATTACCATTAACTTTTTTTAATTCATTTCTTAATTCATTAAAATCAGAAACAGTTAATCCTTGGTAAGTAAATAAAACTACAGCTTCATTATTTTTAATATTATCAGCAATTTCATTAATAGTTTTTTCTTTTTGTTTTAATATTTTAGCACTTGCCATAAAATCCTCCTTATAGATTTAAAAAAGCTTTCCAAAGATCAAGGAAAGCTTATTAATTATAAAATATAATAATCTAACCTCGGTAGGATTTAATTAACCTACTGTCTTTGGCTCTTTTTCATAATTTAGTATAACTTTTTTTTTTAATTTAGTCAATAGAATTTATATCTAATTTAATACCAGGTCCCATTGTAGAACTTATTGTTATATTTTCAACAAAGTTACCCTTAACAGCTTGTGGCTTAGATGAAATTATTAATTTAACTAAATAAGTTAAATTTTCTTTTAAATCTTCATCACTAAATGATACTTTACCAATTATACTATGAACATTTCCATAAGTATCTGTTTTATATTCTATCATTCCCTTTTTAATGTCTTCAACAGTTTTTTCTGGAGTAGTTGTTACTGTATTAGTTTTAGGATTTGGCATTAAACCTTTTGGTCCTAAAATTTTTCCAAGTTTTCCTAATTTAGCCATCATATCAGGCGTAGCAACTATTACATCAAAATCAAACCAATTTTCTTTTTCAATTTTTTCAATATAGTCTTCTCCACCTACATAATCAGCTTTAGCTTCAATACATTTTTTAGCTGCTGAATCATTAGTTATAACCAAAACTTTTCTAGTTTTTCCAGTACCTTTTGGAAGAACGACAGATCCTCTTAATTGTTGATCAGCTTTTTTAGGATCAACATTAAGATTAAAAGCTACTTCGACTGTACTATCAAATTTAGTAATTGATGTTGATTTAACTAATTTTATAGCTTCGTTAATTTCATATGCTTTGTTTTTATCTATTTTTTTAGCTACTTCAACATATTTTTTCCCAAATTTTTTCATAATAACCTCCTAATTTTATTTTAAATTAGCGGATTTGTTTTTTTTCTATTCTGTTTTTTCTTCGTTATCTTCTACTATTTCTACTTCTTTTGTTTCTTTTATTTCTTTAGCTTCAGCTTCAATTGCTTCTAACTCCTCTGCTCTTTTTTCTTTTTCAATTTCTGCTTTTTGAGCAGCTTGCTCTTGAGATGCAAGTTCTTGATCATTTAATCCTTTAACAGCTATTCCCATATTACGAGCAGTTCCTTCAATAGTTTTCATTGCAGATTCAATATCATCAGTATTAAGATCTGGCATTTTAGCCTCAGCAACTTGTCTTAATTCATCTTTAGTTATAGTTGCAACTATGTGATTAGCACCTTTTGCACTACCTTTTTGAATCTTAGCAATTTTTTTAAGTGAAAAAGCAGCTGGTGGAGTTTTTAAAACAAAATCATAAGATCTATCGTCATATATTGTAATTTCTACTGGTAAAATGTCACCCATTTTATCTTTAGATGCATCATTAAATTTAGTACAAAAATCGCCTAAATTTATTCCAAATGGTCCTAAAATTGTACCAACTGGTGGAGCTGGTGTTGCTTTTCCAGCAGGAATTTGTAATCTAATTTCTTTAACGATTTCTTTTGCCACGAAAAACACCTCCTATAATATTTCTTCGCGAAAGTGGTATAGGGCAAATCCGCATTCCCTCCCACTTTTACAAGCAATTATAATAAATAACTGCACTTAAGATATTAACACATTATATTAAAAAAAACAAGAAATATTCAACTTTTTATTTAAAAATTATTAAAAAAAAATTGCCTAAAGGCAAATTTTTATATTTTACTAACTTGAAATAGTTCTACTTCTACAGGTGTTTCTTGACCAAAAAGGTCTATTAGGACAGTTAATCTATTAGTTTCATTGTCAATATTATTAATTTTTCCTGACATTCCTTTAAATGGTCCATCAATAACATTAACATTATCACCAACATTAATATCACTTTGAATCTCATTTCTTGATTCTCCCATATAAGATAAAATCCTATCAATTTCTTGAGGTAATAATGGTGTTGGCTTAGCACCTTTCCCAGAAGAACCAATAAAACCAGTAACTCCTGGAGTATTTCTAACAATATACCAAGCTTCATTACTCATTTTCATTTCTACCAAAATATATCCAGGAAACATTTTTTTAATCTTTTCTTTTTTCTTGCCATCTTTTACTTCAACTTCTTTTGTTTCTGGGATAACGATTCTAAAAATATAATCTTGCATTCTATATGACTCGGTTCTAGCTTCAAGTTTTTCTTTAACTTTACTTTCATGACCAGAGTATGTATTTACAACATACCAATGTTTTTCATTTTCTAAATCCATTAATTAAACAATCCTTTCAATAATAAAAATAATAAATCAAAAATAAAGAAAAATAATCCAAAAAGTACACAAAAAATAATTGTTGTAATAGTATATTTAAAAGTAATTTTACTACTTGGCCAAGTAACTTTTTTTAATTCATTAAAGCAACTTTTTAAAAATCCTTCTTCTTTTTCTTTTTTGTTTATTTTTTTAGTTTTCTTTTCTGTTTGTTTTTTTTCTTTTATTTTCACATCTTCAACTGTATATTCATTATTTTTTTTAACAGTTGTTTTTATTGCCATATATTTTCACCTCAATTTATTTCAAAATAAAAACACCTTACGTGTTAAATAAAATATAACACAATTATATTAATTTGACAAGCTTTATATTAATTATTTTTATCAAATATAATTTTTCTTGCTTTATTTCTTATTCTATTTCTTGTATTATCAACTTGTTTAGGAGTTAAATCGAGAATTACTGCTATACTTTTATAATCTAGTCCAGCAATCATAAGAGAAAAAACCATTTTTTCCGAATCTGATAAAACTTCTTTTACATTATCAATAACTTCTTCTTGATTTTCTATATTTATTATATTTTCTAAAGGATTATTTACATTATTATCGCTTAGAATATCTTTTAACGAAGTATTATCATCATATGTATATTCTAAAGATAATGCTTCATTTTGAATTTTATTTTTCATTCTACTAGCCTTTTTTAAGCAAGAATAAATTTTTCTTTCAACACATAACGAAATATATGTTGATATAGAAGATTTTTCATCATCATAAGAATAAATAGCATCAATAAAACCTAACATAGCTTCTTGATATAAATCATTATATTCCAAGCCTAATACGTATCCACTTTTTTTGTATTTTTTAGCTATTATATCAATTATATATTTATATTTATCAAATATTATATCTTTGGCAATTTCATTATTTTCTTTAACTAAATATATTAATTCACTATCTTCAATATCTTTATAATTCAATTATATCACCTTACCCCTTGAAATAATATCATAAATAAAAATACCTGCTGCAACTGAAGCATTTAAACTATTTATTTTTCCGTTTTGTGGAAGAGATATTAATTCATCACAATTTTTTCTAACTAAGTTAGAAATTCCTTTTCCTTCATTACCTATAATTAAACAAACTTTATGAGAATAAGAAATTTCTTGATAATTTTTATGATTTAAAACTGTACCATAAATAAAAAAGTCATTATCTTTTAATATATTTATTGCATTAACTAAATTATTAACTTTGATAATATTTACATAATTTATTGCACCCACTGAAGTTTTAACTACAGTTTCATTTACACAAGCAGCTCTATCTTTAGGAATTATTATACTTTTAATTCCAGCTGCTTCACATGTTCTTATAATTGCTCCTAAGTTATGTGGATCTTCAATATGATCTAATATAATAATTACATTGTCATTTAAGCAATCTTCTAAATCAGCATATAAATAATCTTCTATTTGAGCTATTATCCCTTGATTATTTTTACAAATCTTATTTAAATTTTTATTAGTTGTTTTTATATATTTTATTTTATTTTGTAATACTAAATTAAAAATTTCTTCATCTTTAAAATTATCACTTAAATATATTTTTGAAATACTTTTTGGATTGGTTAACAATTTTTCTTTTATAACATTTTTTCCATAAATTTTCATATTATCCCTCAATTATTTTATTTATTATTTCATCAATTCTATCTATTTTTTTATTTATATATAAATAACCAATTAAAGTTTCAAAACCAGTAGCAATTCTATAAGTAACTATATCACTACTTTTACTTTTACCTGTACTTGAATTTCTTCCTCTTTTAAATTCACTAATTTCGTCTTCTTTTAAAAAGTTTATTTCTATTAAATGTTTTATGTGTTTACATTGACTTTTAGCAGATACAAATTCAAGACTTTTTTTTTGAATATCATTTACTTTTGCTAAATTCATATTAATTAATTTTTCTCTTATTTTAAGTTCATAAACAGCATCACCTAAGTAAGCTAGTACATTGCTATTCATAAATTTTTCCCCATTTCTAATAATAATATATATTAAACATTGAAAAAAAGCAAATAAAATATTAAATAATATTACAATTAAAAAAGTGTCATTATTTGACACTTAAAATTAATTTAACAGTCTTTACTTTAGATACAAATTGGATTTTAGGATCATCACTTATTACAACTATTGGAACATTAAATGTACCAGCTTCATAACCGCTTAAATCTACATATGCTTTAATCTTGGATGTATCAACATTATCAATAACACTTTGAACACCTTTAGCTATAACTGTAATAGTTGAATCACTTTCTGATGTGGCATTAGCAACTAAATTGGATTTTAAATTTTTAGTTTCAATTGCTATACCATTAATTTCTTTAGAAGCTTCAGCACCAACTTTAATTGTAATTGTTGCTGTTGATTCACTTAAATATCTAACTCCTGCCGGCTTTTCAATAGTTACATTTACTGTTTTATCATCTTTTAGTTTGTCAATATTAACTACCGCTTTTACACTATCTAAATTTTCAATAGTTTTTTTATCTCCATAAACTGTAACATTTTTTACATCACTTTCAATTGATGAAATTGCAACGCCAGTTGATGCATTTCCCTCAGTAGTTATTTTTAATGGAACAGAAACACTATATGATTCTAAAGTTATTTCTACACTAGTTGTACTAGGTACAATTTCGACATTTTTAATAACAACTCCATTTTCATCATAAGCAACTAAGCGACAATTATCTAGAGTATATGTTCCTGCATCTTTTAAAGCATCGTTATCAAGATCTACTAGTGCTTTTACAGTTGCAACTTTTTCAAGTTGTTCTTTTGAACCTTTAACAACTACTTCACTTCGATCCATTTTTATGTCTCCAACACTTAATTTTTTATTTAATTTATCTTGATTTAATATTTCATATGTTAAAGATTTAATTGTACTTTGTTTTTCTTTAATAATTACCATTACATAAGAAGGATCTAATTTGTAATTTATAGAATCAATTGTTTGCGTATAAGAAAGTTTTACTTTATGTTCTCCAACACCATACCCAGTTAAATTTAGTGTAACTTCATGATCACCAAGTTGTTTAGCTAAATATAAATCACTTTGACGACCAATTAATGTTATATCAACTGTATTTGGTGCTCCTTCAACAACATAAGCTTCTTCATTGTATATTAAATTTACTTTTTGATCACTTAATACTTCAGCTTGCGTTTCAACTAAACTAACTACTTTAGAATTAATTAAAAAGAAAATACCAATAGCAATAAAAAGAGAAATAAATATTAAAAATACTGGTTTATTTAAAGCTTTTTCTAAAAATCCTGTTCTTGATTTTAACCATTTATTTATGTTATAAATTAATCTACTTATTGGTGTAATTAACAATTTATCAAAAAAACTGACAATCTTTTTTAATAGATTTTTCATTAATTATCACCTTCTTCTACATCAGCACCATAAAATACATCACTTTTTGGTTTTAATTCCTCAGTTAAAGTATTTTTAAATTCTTCTAAAGTTAAATTATATCTTAATTTTCCATCAAAAGCTAAACTAATTCTTCCTGTTTCTTCAGAAACAATTAAAGCTAAAGCATCACTTTCCTCAGCAACACCTAAAGCAGCTCTATGTCTTGTTCCCAATTTTTTATTTACTTTTGGGTTCATACTTGTTTTAAAAACAGCTCCAGCACATGTTATTTTATTACCTTGAATAATTATTCCTCCATCATGCAAAGCACTATTTGGGAAAAAGATAGTTTCTAATAAAGGAGCTGATATTTCTGCATAAATTTTAGTTGCTGGTTCAATATATTCTTGTAAAGTAACATCTCTTTCAATTACAATTAATGCTCCAATTTTACTTCTTTTTAAATATTCTATAGCATCCATTATAGAAATAATCATCTTTTCTCTTTCATCAACTGATAAAACTTTATGTCTACCTAATAATTTTGTACGCCCAATTGATTCTAAAAATGTTCTAATTTCTGGTTGAAATATTATTATAATAGCAAGTGGACCCCACATAATAACATATTCAAGCAACAATCCCATAGTATATAAATTTAAAAGATTAGAAATATATTTAATAATTAAAATAAATATTATTCCTTTAATAATTAATCCCATTTTTACATTATTTTTAAAATTTTTAAGAATACTGTATACCAAAAGCCAAACTATTGATATATCTAAAATTTTTGTTACCACATTCCAAATGGTAGTTAAAGTCATTTTAACATCCCTTTCTACTAATAAATTTATTATAACAAAAATAGCTCTTATTTTAAAGAACTATTTTTGCTATCTTCTTTTTCCTTTACTAAAGGAACATCCTCTATTATTGGAGTATTTTCTTCTTCGTTAATGTTTTCTTTAATATTATTTTTTTCATTTAATTTATTGTTATTTATAGCATCTTTAATTGGTAAATTTTCTAAAACTTCAATTTTTGGAGCAACATCAATTAACTCTTTCTTTTTTTTATCTTTAATATTTTTCTCTTTTACTTTTTTCTCTTTTATTTTAGAAGTTTTATTTTCAGTTTTATTATCAACTAAATAACCAATTAAAGCAAAAACTAAAAGTAATATTATTATTAAAAACCATAATGTATTATTTGCTAAAAAAGATATAATAGAATTCAAATTATTCCTCCTTATTCTAAATTATTAACTAATTTCTGGACTAAATTCTTTAGGTTGAATATGAATAAATGTATTTCCATCATTAACAGCTAATTTTTTGCCAAATTCATCTTTATAAATAGTTTTACTATCTCTTGAAGATTTTTCCCAAGTAATTTTTATAGCATAACCATTAGTGAAATAATAACCACTTCCAGTTCCGACATTTTCAATATTCTGTCTACCATAACTATCTATTGATGTATTTTTAACACCATTGACTACAATTATATTTTTAACTTTTAACTGTTCATTAGTTGAAGCATCTTTATGAGCAACTCCATTTTCAAATTTTAAATATACTTTATTAGCTTCATCATATGTATATGAAGAATTTACTGATGTAGAATACTTAATTTTTAAATTATTGGCTACTATAGCAGTAGTTGCTTTATTACCATTTTCATCTTTCTTTTCATATTTTTTTGCTAAATCTATATTTTCTTCACTATAATTTAAATTTAAATAATTATCTGATGTCATGCGATAATTCTTTTTATTAGCAGCTTTTTTTATATTTTCAGTATTTGTATAAGCATTATGAGGTGCTTTATGTAATGTAGAATCTCTAAAAAACATTTTGGCAGGATTTTCTAAACCATTTAAATTATTAATTCCTAATTTTTTTATATCACTTTCAGCTATATATGACCATCCATAGTGAGTATAAATTGCATCATTTTCTAAGGCATAATCTAAAAAATAATGTCTAGAACTTCTTACTGGCCCAATTTTATCAACGTTTACATCTTTAAATACTGCCATCATCCTAGTCAATCCACCCTCAACAATAACTTCATATAACATATATGCTTTTTGAATACCATATTGAGGTCTGGCATCTTTTACATTGTCAATCATAACTGCGTATGGTCTTTCATTAGAATCTAAGTCAATAATATTTAATTTCTTTTTATGTACTACCTTTTTTTGAACTTTTTCAATTACCTTTTCTTCAAACCAACCCTTTTTATAGCCAAAAAATAATACTCCTCCCCCAATTAATAATATAATTAAAATTATAATTATTATTTTCTTTTTTAATTTTTTCTTTTTCATTTTAACTCCTTACTTCTATTATAACTATAACATTAATTTCAAAATAAATAAATATTTTTTAAAAAAATAGCAAAATATTTGTTAATAAATTACTATAAAAAAGATTGACAAAAAAAAAACTAAGTGATAATATAAAAAGCAAAATTTATTTAGGGGGAATATATTTATGGGAATAAATTTTGAAGATTTAATTGAAAATTTAGAAACATTAAGTTTGGAAGAATTGAAAAAACTATCAAATACAATAAATCAATTTGAAAAAGATAAAAACAATGAAAGCTCTAAAATAGATCAAGATTATTGTGAAAAGGAAAAGGATGAATTAGATTTTAGTTTTCCAAAACCAAATAATGAAAATCAAGAAGGACTAAGACTAGTTTCAACTAAACATGCTGATAAAAAATTATCTAAAAAAGCTAGAGTATTTTTAAAAACTTTGGGAATTAGTACTATAATAATTTTAATTATACTTTATTTATTTTATATGTATTCAATACTTAATAAAACAGTAGATAAAGATGATGATTTATCTAGTAAATATTTTAGTAATAGTAAAAGTATTAGTATAGAAAATACAACAGAATTTCTAAATAGTAATGAAAAAGATATTATTAAAGCTTTTGATGTTACCAATGATAGTGATGTAGAAAAACAAGCAGATATTATTGCTTCATATGTAAATATTTCGAATGATTTAGATAATAATATGAACTATAACAAGGACTTTATTGAAGATGTAATTAGAATTATCAATGGGGTAGCTCCTAAAAATAAAGAAATTACTTTAGATGATGTAATTGATTTTACATGCAATTGGATTAATAAAGTATGTATAAATTCTACTAATTACATTGGTGGAGTTGAGGAATATAAAAATACTAATCCAGAACTACATCTAGCTAAATTATTTAGTGAAGATACAATTGACTATGAAGTTCTTAAAGAATTTGATTCTTGTGTTAATATGGCTACACATAATAAAGACTTTAAGGAAATATATAAAGGTTCTAATGGTATATTAAAAATATTTTATGAAACTCTTGAATTAAATGGTAAAGAAACTAAATTTGGACTTGCAAATAGAAATAGCATGTCTAAGGGAGGCATTGCAACATTAGAATTAGGAATTATTAATGCTATTCCACTTTTAGAAGAAACAGATAAAAAACAAAAATTAGAATATAAAGAAAACCAAGCAGTTGTTGATAAAAATAAAAATGAAAATGAAATCCATGGATATAATAACGAAGTTACTGATGGCATGAATATTATAAAATTAAAATTAAATCCATTATCAAAAGATGAATATGAAAACTATTTTTCAAGTAATTTTGAATATGTTTATGGAATTTCATATGATAATGCTAAAAAAATTGCATTAACTTCTAAAGATGAAAGAGATTTTTATAATAATATTAAAAATTTAACTAATTGTAATGTAAAAGTTGAATATGAAAATCAAATGATTGGTTTTGAAACTTTTGCTAGATTTTTCTTTAGTTATAATTCAGGTGAAATTCAAACAGCTGAAGAAAGTGATTTAAATCAAGATTTAAGAGATTTAGAGGAAACAAGAATTAGTAATTGTGCTAAGTCTAAAACAAAATAATTAGTTAGGGGGAAAATAAAATGTACGAAGAAAAAAGAAAAGCTATTAACTGGAAAAGCTTAATAATTAAAATTTTAATTTTAGCTTTAATTGTTTTTTTAGTTATTTGGGTAATTCAAGTAATTAATAATAGAAAAAATAATAATTCAAATAATAAAATATTTAATCAAAATATTGAAAATATGAACGATGCAGCTGAAAGTTACTATAAATCAAATGAGTTGCCAAAAAATATTGGTGACAAAAATAAAATTACATTACAAGATATGATTGATAATAATTTGTTAATGGAATTTACTGATAAAAATGGTAATTTTTGTGATGAAAAAAACAGTTATGCTCAAATTACTAAAACAAAAGAAAATTTATATCAATTAAAAGTTTTACTTTCTTGTGATGATAATACAGATTATTTGGTAAAAGATTTTAATATTGAAAATAGTAGCTCTGAAACTAAAGATACTACTGAAACAAAAGATAATATTGAAAATAATAAACAAGAAAAAAATCAAGAAGAAAGTAAGTCTGTTGAAGAAATAAATGAAGAAACAAATAATGTTGATTATATTGATGAAAAAGTTCAAGAACAAACTTATACTACTTATGAAAAGAAAAAAGTATATACATATACAACTCAATATGAATTTAGAAAATTACTAGAAGAATCAACTACAAAATATACTTGTCCTGATGGATATTCTCTAATGGGTAATAAATGTTTTAAATCTATTATTGAATCGGAAATAAATGCTACTTTAGAATATTATGAGGATAAAGATATTATTACAGATCCACTAGAAAAAATTGAAGATAGTAAAAAAGAATATACAGATCCAATAAAAAATACTACTGAACCAACTTACTCATGTCCAAGTGGTTATGAAAAAACTGGTAGTGGAATTAATACTAAATGTTATAAAATTTCAACTACTTCAAAAGTATCAACTTCTGCTACTAAAACATGTCCAAGTGGTTATACACTTTCTGGATCTTCTTGTATAAAATATGATAATGCTTTATCAACTCCTGCTAGTGCTAATTGTCCAAGTGGCTATGCAAAAATAAATAATTCTTGTATTAAATATAATAAAGCTGATGTTATAAATGCTACTGCTAAATGTTCAAGTGGTTATACATTATCTGGATCTTCTTGTGTTAAATATGATAAAGCTGCAACTATAAATGCTACTGCTAAATGTCCAAGTGGTTATAAATTGTCTGGATCTTCTTGTATTAAATATGATACAGCTACTAAAATTTCTGCAAAAATTTCTTCTTATAGTTGTTCTAAAGGATCATTAAGCGGTTCTAAATGTTATAGTTGTCCAAGTGGTTATACTCAAAGTGGTAAAGGTGCAAACATCTCATGTTACATAAATGTACCAAAATATAATACATCTTATGGAAACTGGTATGTTTATACAACTAGAAAATCTACAACTGCTTTATATACTTATTCTAATAATACTGAAAAAATGGTATATACAGGTTCTAAACTTGAAAAGACTTGCTCTAAATGTTATACAAGAAGAACATATTATTATTATACTATATATAGAAGAAATGTTTATACAAACACAACTTACACAAAATCTTATGGAAAAGTAACAGTAACTAACGCTACTCCTAATTATAAATGTTCTAAAGGTTCTAGAGATGGTTCTTCTTGCTACTACTGTAAATCTGGTACTGCTACAGGTAGTGGTAAAAATACTAAGTGTAAAATTACTAATAAAAATCTTACTTATTCTTGTTCTAAAGGTTCTAAGGACGGTACTTCTTGCTACTACTGTAAATCTGGTACCGCTACAGGTAGTGGTAAAAATACTAAGTGTAAAATTACTAATAAAAATCTTACTTATTCTTGTTCTAAAGGTTCTAAGGACGGTACTTCTTGCTACTACTGTAAATCTGGTACTGCTACAGGTAGTGGTAAAAATACTCAATGTAAAGTTACTACTAACCTAACTTATTCTTGTTCAAAGGGTTCTAAGGATGGTACTTCTTGCTACTATTGTAAATTTGGTACTGCTACAGGTAGTGGTAAAAATACTAAGTGTAAAGTTAGTACAGGAGTACAATACAGTTGTAAAAATGGTACTTTATATCAAAATAAATGTTATAGTTGTCCAACTAATTATAAACAATCATCATCAACATTTAATTCTAGTTGTTTAAAAACTACTTATGTAAATTCAATTAAAAATAATGGTACAACAATATTATCTTGTCCAAGTGGCTATACTCAAGAAGGTAGTGGAAATAATATTAAATGTTATAAAAATATAACAGGTAAAACATCTTATTATTGTGAAGATCCATTATCTAAGCTTGGAGCAGATAATAAATGTCATAAGAATGTTAAGGGTGAAGTAAAAGGATATGTTTGTCCAGAAGGATATGCATTAAAAGACCAAAAATGTTACAAAACAACAAATGAAGAAGTTGATGCAAAGGAAGAAACTACTGAAGCTAAATATGATTATACATGGAACAATAATGAAACATTAGAAGGTTGGGAATTTACTGGTAATACTAGAACTATTACTAATGAATCAGAAGTAACTATCGAATCTCCAAAAACTGGTTTATTTGATTCAGATAATATTTCCAAAAATATTATATTAATTGGATTCTTAACTATGGGATTAGGTTTTATTTCTTACTTAATAATAAGGCTGTTTAAAAATAAAGAAAAAAATATTATTCAATAAAAAAAATTAAGTTAATGTAACTTAATTTTTTTATATTTAGTAAAATACTTTCTTAAAATATCAAAAGGAATTACAGAAAAAGCTAAAAATAATACTATCATAAATTCATAAAAATTTATACCATATGTTCTAAAAAGATTTCCCCCAAAATATATTAAATATATTTGTATTAAAAAAATAATTGAAAATATGATTATGAATATTTTATTATCTTTAAGATGAGATAAAATATTAATTCTTTCAGTTCTTGCATTAAATGCATTAAAAATACCAATAAATATAAATAAAGCAAAATAAGCAGTTAAAAGATATTTAAAATTACTATCAGGGCGAATTAATTGTTTAAATATAGGTAATTTTAAAAATAATATACAAAGTAAAGATGAATATAAGCCAGTTATTAGTATCTCTTGATACATATATTTATTTATAATAGGTTCATTTTTTTTCTTTGGATTTTCATACATATATTCTTTTAAAGGTGGTTCATATGAAAATGCCACACCTGCAAAAGTATCCATAATCATATTAATCCATAACATTTGCATAATAGTAACTGGTGTATTTATTCCAATAAATGGCCCTAAAATAGACATAATTAAAGCACATAAATTTACAGTTAATTGAAATATGATAAATTTTCTGATACTTTTAAATATTGTTCTACCAAATAATATAGCTTTACTTATAGATAAAAAATTATCATCTAATATTACAATATCGGATGCTTCTTTTGCTACTTCCGTTCCACTTCCCATTGCAAAACCAACATCACATTTTTTTAAAGCTGGTGCATCGTTCACACCATCCCCTGTCATTCCTACAACTAAGTTAAGTTCTTGAGCTATTTTTACAAGCCGAGATTTATCAGTAGGCAAAGCTCTTGAAATAACTTTTAATTTTGGAAAAATACTTTTTAATTGATTATCAGTTAATTTATTAAATTCATCACTATTTAAAACAATATCACCATCATTTAATAAATTTACTTCTTTAGCAACTGCTAGTGCCGTATCAGTGGCATCTCCAGTAATCATGATAGTTTGAATTCCTGCTTTTAAAACTAAATCTATTCCCATAATTGCTTCTTCTTTTATTTCATCTTTAATTAATATAAATCCTAAGAAAGTCATTTTTTTATTTTCTTCAATAGCCAATGATATTACTCTTATTCCTTTTTTTGTATAAAGACTAATATTGTCTAAAATATTTTCTTTATTTTTTAGCAGTAACTTTTTACCATATTTATCATAGCAATACTGGCAATTTGGTAATATTTTTTCTGTTGCACCTTTTATAAAAGTCAACTTAGAATTTTTAAATAATACAGTACAGCTAGAAAATTTATTTTTGGAATTAAAAGTTAAATTTTCTAATATTTTATATTTAATATTTGAATTACTTCCAGCAAATTTTAATATAGCTTGATCAGTAATATTACCTCCCACTATATTTCCAAAGTCATCAAAATCAGATTCATTATTGTAAGTTAAATTTAAAAAAACAAGATTATGCAGTTCGCTATATTTTTTTAAATCAGATAATTTCTTATATGACTCTAAAAATGGTGTAACATAACCAATTACTTCTAATTGACCTTTTGTAATGGTTCCTGTTTTATCTGAAAGTAATACATTTAAAGAACCAGCGGTTTCAATTCCTACCATTTTTCTTACTAAAACATTATTCTTTAACATTTTTTTAACATTTGATGATAAAACTAAAGTAATCATCATTGGCAATCCTTCGGGAACTGCTACTACAATTACAGTTACACATAATGTTAAAGAATAAATAAAATAATTAAATATTAAAGGAAGATTAGTTATAGTATCTTTTATTTTTAGCAAATCAAAATTATTTTTTATTATAATTTCTGAAAACAAATAAGAAAAAGTAACAAGAAAAGCACCAATATATCCTATTTTACTTATAATTTTAGCTAAATGTCTTAAACGTATTTTTAATGGACTATCTGGAGAATCTTCTTGTAATTCATTAAAAACTTGGCCATATAACGTTTTATAACCGACTTTTTCCACTTTTAATAATGCTTGTCCATTAAAAATTACACTACCTCTAAAACATCGGGTATTTAAAGCTTTAGATATTTCTTTTGATTCCCCATTTAATGCAGATTCATCAACCAAAACTTCTCCTTTTATAATTACACCATCAGCTGGCACTTTATCTCCAGTAGATAATATAACTATATCATTTACTACTACTTCATCAATATTAATAATTTTTTTAATGCCATTTCTTATAACTTTGCAGTTAATTTTTGATGATTCTTCTTGCATTTTTAAAAAAGCTTTTTCGGAACCATACTCTGAAATGCTTGATATTAACGATGCTAAAAATATTGCAATTAAAATTCCCAAAGTTTCATACCAATCAAAATTTTTAAAAAGAAAAATAACTTTAATTGATAAAGCTACCAACAAAATTTTAATAATAGGATCACCTAATGATTCAATTAATAACTTAATAAAACTATTTTTTTTCTTGGAAATTAATGAATTAGAGCCATACTTTTTTTTTGATTCAATTACTTCTTTATCTGTTAGTCCATTATACATATAACTTGTCCTCCTGAAAAAATATATGAATATAATTGCTATTTTAGACATAAAAAAAACTATTTAAATATTAAATAGTTAAAAAAAAGCAAAAAAAAAAATTGGCAACTTCCTATTTTCGCATACACTATCGTCGGCGTTCTAGTGCTTAACTTCTCTGTTCGGGATGGTAAGAGGTGTACCCACTAGGCTATCGTCACCAATAAAGGATTTTGTCCTTTAAAAACAAGATAATGCGACTCATCAACATAAATGTTGATTAAATCCTCGATCTATTAGTAATAGTCAGCTCAACGTATCACTACGCTTCCACCTCTATCCTATCAACCTCGTAGTCTACAAGGGATCTTACTTTATAAAAAATGGGAAAATTCATCTTGGAGGAGGCTTCCCGCTTAGATGCTTTCAGCGGTTATCCCGTCCA
>CANQYB010000004.1 GCA_947627975.1 uncultured Bacilli bacterium
GATAATGTTCCTGTTTTAGTTACTACATTTTCTGCATTTGTATTTCCACTTATTGTTGCACTAAAGTAGGCATAAGATGAACCAATTATTAAAATACTTATTAGACACATTGTAATTATTAGTATTATATATTTTTTCTTCATTTTTTACCTTCTTATCTTTTTTTATTATATAATAGTATCTTTTTTTGGTCAACATTTCTTATTTTTGTAATAAAAAATAAAGTTTAATAAAAACTTTATTTATCTCTTAGCTTAGCACAACATTTTTCTTCAACATCTTTAATTATTTTATTAAATATTATCATTACTTCATCATCAGACAAAGTTCTTGTTTGATCGTTAAATGTAAGCGAATAAGCAATTGATTTTTCATCTGATGAAATATTTTCTCCAACATAAACATCAAATACTTCTATTTTAGTAAGTAATCTTCCTCCTGATTTTTTAATTTGCATCATAATATCTTTTGACTTTATATCTTTTTTGACAATAAATGCTAAATCTTTTTTTATTTCAGGATATTTTGAAGCTTCAACATATTTTATTGGTTTAATGTTTTTTATTAGCTTATTCATTGAAAGTTCCGCTACAAAAATATTTTCTTTTGCAATTTTAGGATGAATTCTTCCAATAATACCAATTTTTTCTTTATCTAAAATAATTTCTGCACTCATGCCTGGATGTAAATCATCTATATTACCAATTTCAAAAGAATATCTATTAGCAAGTCCTAAATAATTTAATAAATTTTCTACAATCCCTTTTATTAAGTAAAAATCTACAGTTATTTTATTATTTTGCCATGTATTTGCAAGATAACTTCCTTTCATTAAAATAGCAATTTTAGTATCTTCATTATATTCTTCATCATAAGTCTTACTTATTTCATAAATAAATACATCATCGACTTTTCTAGTTTTATTATATTCAAAAACATTTAGTAAAGAAGGAATTAAAGTAGTTCGAATAACTGATTTATCAACACTCATCGGTTTATTTAAAATAATATTTTTCTTATCCTCATATTTAAATTTACTTGCCATTTCTGGTGATGTTAAAGTATATGTTTTACATTCATTTAAACCAAGAAATCTAAGTCTTTTAGAAACCATTTTTCTAAATTTAACATCACCTACATATTTACCTTTTCTCATTTCCGTTTTAGGTAATGTAGATTTTAGATTGAAATATCCATATAATCTTCCAATTTCTTCTGCAATATCATTTATATTTGGATCAATATCTAATCTTCTATTTGGTATTTCTACTTCAAAAATATCATTATTAAAAGTAAATTTAAAATCTAATTTATTTAATTCTAATTTAATATCATCATTACTTATTTTAATTCCCAACATTTTATTTATTTCATCGGCTTTAAATTTTACCATTTTTTTAGTTTTATCAATATTATCAAAAGAAACAATATCAGATAAAATAGTAGCATCAGCATATTTTTCTAATAAATAACATGCACGATCAATAGCTTTTTTAGTATATTCATAATTTAAACCTTTACTGTATCTAATAGATGCTTCACTTTTTAAATTAAGTTTGGAAGATGTATATCTAATAGATGTAGCGTCAAAAATAGCACTTTCAATTAGTATATTTTTCGTATTTTCTGAAACTTCAGAATTTAACCCACCCATAACTCCAGCAATACATAAAGCTTCTTTGTCATTAGCAATTACAATATCATCTTTTGATAAAATTCTTTCTTTTTCATCCAAAGTTTGAATTTTTTCATTTTCTAAAGCATCCCTTACAATTAAATGATCACCTATTTTATCTTTATCATAAAAATGCATTGGTTGTCCATATTCAAGCATTACATAATTAGAAATATCAACAACATTATTAATTGGTCTCATCCCATAAGCCAATAATCTTTTTTTAATAAAATCAGGAGATTCTTTTATAGTTACATTTTTAACCATTTTAGCTAAAAAATATGGACATTTAGAAGTATTAACTTGTAATTTAAAATGATTTTTAATTGAATCAGAAATTGCGTTATAGGAATCATCAGGTAATTTTACTTTTTTATTAATAATAGCTCCTATTTCATAGGCAAAACCAATATGATAGTAACAATCATTATTTCGATGTTTGTGTATATCAAGCTCATATAAAGTATTATCTAACCCTAAATATTTTAATGGATCACTACCTATTATTGCATCTTCATTAAGTTCACAAATTCCTTTAGCATAATTTTCTTCTGTATTTTCTTCTAGTCCTAACTCAAATAAAGCACATATCATGCCATTTGAATCTACTCCTCTTTTTTTGCTTTTTTTAATTTCAAAATTACCAGGAAGAACCGCTCCAATTTTAGCAACAATAACTTTTAAATCCTTTCTAACATTGGAAGCCCCACAAACTATTTGTAATATTTCATTACCTACATCTACCATACATACTTTTAAGTGATCAGAATCAGGATGAGGAACACAATTTAAAACTTTACCAATAACTAAATTATCAATATGATTAGATATTACTTTTTCAATATTTATTCCCGCTTTAGTAATTTTTACAGCTAATTCTTTTAAATCTTCATCTTCAATATCAATATAATCTTTAACCCATTCTAAACTAATCATATATATTATTCACTATCCTTTCTTGCAAATCTTTCAAGTTCTCTTAAATCAGTTGTATAAAATGTTCTAATATCATTAATTCCATATTTAAGCATAGCAAGTCTTTCTGCCCCAAAACCAAAAGCAAAGCCTGACCAAATTTTTGGATCATAACCACAATTTTTTAAAACGTTAGGATGAACTATTCCAGCTCCTGCAACTGTAATCCAGCCAGTATTTTTACAAATATTACATCCTTCTCCTTTACATTTAAAACAACTAATATCAACTTCAACAGATGGTTCAGTAAATTGATAATAACTTGGTCTAAAACGAGTTATACAATCTTTACCAAATAATTTTTTTACTATTTCATCAATTGTACCTTTTAAATCAGATAAAGAGATATCTTTGTCAACTAGTAAACCTTCTATTTGCATAAATTGATGAGAATGCGTAGCATCATCATCATCTCTTCGATAAGTTTTACCTGGGCAAATCATTCTTATAGGATTTTTCCCTTCATTTTCAAGCATTACACGAGCCTGAACAGGAGATGTTTGACTACGCAAAAGTATTTCTTCATCTTTTATATAAAATGTATCTTGAGCATCTCTTGCTGGGTGTCCTTTAGGAATATTTAAAAGTTCAAAATTATATTTATCTTCTTCAATTTCAGGACCATCAACTACATCATATCCCATAGAAATTAAAAGTTCTTCTATTTCTTCAATTATTCTTTCTAATATATTTGGTACGCCAATATTAATTTTTGTTGCTGGTAAAGTTATATCAATACTTTCGTTTTTTAATTTATTATTTAAAATTTCTTCATTAATTTTATTTTCCTTTTCCGTAATTAATACTGTTGCTTTCATCTTTAAATCATTTAATTTTTTACCAAATTCTTTTTTTTCATCTACAGACAAAGTTTTTATTATGGAAGATAAACTTCCAATTTTCCCCTTTTTACCTAAATATTCATTTTTTAAACTATTTATTTCGTTAATATTTTTTACATCAGCTATTTTTATTTCTAATTCACTTAAAATATTTTCTAAATTATCCATTTTTTAATATTCCTCCTTAAATTTAAAAACTCACATCCGACATAAGGACGTGAGCTACGTGGTACCACCTTAATTTTATGTATAAAATATACACCTTAATGACTATAACGCATCACCGTTATAAATTTTGTTTATAAAGCTCCTAAGACGAATTCATAAGATATTATTACCTATTTACACCAAACATAGACTCTCTTTAAATAAATCTCTTACTACTACTTCTTATTCATTGCTTTTTATATAAAATATTATAACACAACTTAAATTTATTTGCCAATTTATTTTTTATTTAAAGCTTTTATCTTTTTATTAATATTATGATAATCTTGTACAACATTATTAAAATTTTCGAAAATTTTATAGTAATTATTTTTAAAAATTTTAGTACTTCTAAATATTTCTTGATATTCGTTAAAAGTTATAGGAAAACCATGTTCAAATATTATTTCAAATGGTAAATTTTGAAAATTAAAATGTAAAGATAAACACAAACTATATTTAAGAGTTTTTTCAAATGGTGAAATAATTTTATTTCCTTTTTTTTCATAACCTCTATAATAATCTAATGCCATATAACTTATTAATTTTTTTATATAATTATAATCTATTTCATCTTTGAAAAAATTATTATTATAAATATTCATTAATTCTTTTAACGATTCTATATTAGCATTTCTTTCATAAAAAAAATTATCATGACAAGTGTCATATATTATATTTTTTATAAAAATTTTTATTAGTGATGAATCTTGAAGAACAAAACTTTTATATCGATAATATATAGTATTAATTTGACTATATTCTGATTTACTGTTAAATGCATATAAATTTTGTTTAACATGTGAACATTCATGTAAATACGCAAATATTAAAAGAAAATTTTCAGTTATAAAATCACTTTTATTTTGTAAATGATGATTTTTATCATTATATTTTAAATTTAAATTTTTTGTTAAATATTTACATTTTTTAAAAATCCATTTTTCAGTTAACTTATTATTTTCAAATATTGTATTTTCATAATTTGTTGCCATAGCAAACTTCTCATTAGTTTTTTTTATAGAAATACAATTATCAAAATAATCATCATTATTAACAATTTCACTTATCTTATCTAAAAATTTTTGATCCCATTTTTTAATACCATAAGAATCAATTAAATTCCTAATTTCATTTTTTGTTTCTTCATTTAACATTTTCTCCCCCAAAAAAATATTGACAAAACCAAAGAAAATTTAATTTATTTTCTTTTTAATTTTTTCAATTGAATTTAATATTTCTTCTTTAGAATTATAATATTCATCACGAATAGATAAAATTTTTCCTTTATAAATTGATGTGTCTAATCCTTTTTTTAATCTACTATATGCACTATAAATGTATTTCATTTGATCTGCACTAAACTCTGGCCTAGCATAAATTGATACATCTAATTTTTCTTTTAAGCCATTTTTCATTCAAAAGCTCCCAAAATTAGTACAATCATCAAAAAATATTTATTTCTTAAATAGTTATATTAATATAATATTATTTTTTTGTCAAATAAAATTATATTAAAGAATAAATAATCAAATTTTATTTTACTGTGTAATTAAATATAAAAAAACACTAAGTTTTTATATATCTAATTCTGATATTTTGCCAATACTTGAATATTTTAAATTATATTTTATATTATCATATAAAATATCAATTTCTTTAATAACATCTTCTGATGCCAATAATGATATTTCAATGTTTTTGTCTTCATGTGTAAATTCATATGAATACTCTTTTAATTTTTTCTTTTGATTTATCAAAGTAGATTTATCTTTAATAAGATTTAAGATAAATTCACTATCCATCATATTAATATTAAAACCATCGTATAAATTATTTGTTTCTATTTTTTCACCCATTTTTATTTGATAATAAGTAACATCATTAACATAATATTTTATTGTTTCTATTTCATTTTCTTTAGTACCAACTTCTTCTTTTTTTAATCTTTCTCCACTATAAACTGTTTTTTTTGTATCTTTAGTTATTGTATATGTATATTTATAGTTATTTTTAAGTAAATCATCTTTCATTTCTTGAATTGTTGGAGTGACATCTTCCACAATTTTTGTATCTTTTATAATTTTATTCATAGAAGATGTAACATTAACAAATATTATAACTAAAATGATAAATACTAAATATATAGATAATTTTATAACTGCTTTTCCTCTTTCAGTTGACCATAGTTTTTTTATAAAATTTTTTTTATTTTTTTTGTCCATTATTTTACCTCTATTCCTATTAAAGATGACTTAATCCCATTTAAATAATCTTTAACATCCATTTCTCTTTTACCAAATGGCTTTAATCTAGTAATTTGTATTACTCCATCTAAACAATTAATATTAATACTATTTTTAGATACACTATCTATTATTCCAATTTTATTGATTTTTTTATGAATATAATTACATTTACAAATTTTAATTTCTTCATTATTTAAAATGATATAAGCTTTTGGAAAAGGATACAATCCTCTAATTTGATTATAAATATCCATGCATTTATTATTAAAGTTTAAATGTTCATCTTCTCTTTTAATAATTTTTGCATAAGTAGCAAATTCATTATCTTGTTTAATCCTAAAATTAGTATTATTCATAATTTTAGGCAAAGTTTTAATTAGTAAATTTGCACCCATAATTGACAATTTATCATGAAGCATTCCAACATCCATATCTTTTGTTATTTCTATTTCTTCACTAGAAATAATATCTCCAGTGTCTAAACCTTCATCCATATACATTATTGTAACTCCCGTTTTTTCATAACCATTTATTATAGCTCGATGAATTGGAGCACCTCCTCTAAGTTCAGGTAACAAAGAAGCATGAACATTAATACATCCTAATTCTGGAAGATTTAAAATACTTTTTGGAACTAAATTACCATAAGCACAAGTAACAATGATATCAAAATCCATTTCTTTTAAAGTATCATATATTTCTCCAAGTTTTTCTGGTTGAAATAATTTTATATTATTTAAGACTGCAATTTCTTTAACAGGAGAATATTTTATATTTTGATTTCTTCCTACTTTTTTATCTGGTTGAGTAACTACTGCTACTACATCACAGTTTTCAATTAAACTGTTTAAAATATTTACACTAAATTCTGGAGTACCCATAAAAATAACTTTTAAATTTTTCATTTAATATCTCACTTTCTTTTATATGCCCAAACATTACCGCTCCATTGATTACCATTTTGATTATACCAATAATCATAAACTGAATTATAAGCACTCTCAACAGATTGATATGTTTTGTTATTATATTGATTACCTGGATCTAATACAGTTACATTGCCATTTGTATCACCAACAAGAACAATAAAATGAAAAGGAACTAAGCAAATCAACATTTCCCCATTTTTTAATCTTTTTTTCATATTATTAAAAGTTGATGAGGAAGGCCTTCCAGTTGGTCCATTGACATCTTCTTCAAGAATTCCATAATTTTTTTGTAAAAGTTGAGAATTTTTATTAGAATTATCAAAAAAAGAAGTATCCATAGGCCCACCATGGTGACCATTATTACATACAAAATTCATAACATTATTAGGCGTTACGCTATCATCTTTTAAATTAGCAATTACCATTGTCAATGAAAAAGCCCCACAAGCATATGTACAAGGATCTGATCCACAAAAAGCTTGTGTTCCTCTATAACTTGCATCACACTGATTATAATATGTATAATTACCAACATTTGATTTTGTTTGACCAGTTGAAGAAGATTCATCACCACCACTATTAGATGGTAACCTTTCTAAAATTTTTAAATTACAAGATGCATTAATAGAATCATCATCTTTTAAAGTAGCAGTTATTTTGACATTTCCAGCTTTTTTAATCATTATATATCCATTAGAATTAATCGTTGCTCTAGATTCATCACTTGATTTAAATATTATCCCAATATTAGTAGCATCAGAGGGATTATAACTTACACTAAAATGTTTTGATGTACCTTGATATAATTCTATAGAATTATCCTTACACTCGTTAATTTTAATGCTTTTAACATTTTTTTCACATTTTACTACATTAGATGTGTCACAATCTGAAAAAGGTTTAAATAAACAAGAAGCACAATCACTAATTTTTTTAAAATTATCAATAGAATTAACTACTAAACTTAATATTGAAGATACAAAAAATATTAATATACCTGAAATAATTCTTAATAAAATAGTTATAAATGTTTTTTTAAAACTTTCATCAGGATTTTGTGATGTTAAAGCTTTAAAAAGATCAACAGTAGCCATTATTATAATTATTAAAGGAATAATAATTTCTAAAAAAAATAACAAATAACCAATGTATCTAAATGTTTTTTTTACACCAATATCAGTACAAAATTCACCAATTCCACAATTTTGAGTGGTTTTTAAAAAATTTATCATACTAATCACCATATCTTTAATTATATCAAATATTACTAAGTATATAAAGGGTCTATATCAATTTCTATAAAAGTTTTTTTAATATTTAAGAATATTAAATCTAATTTTTTTAAAACTATTTTTATTTTTTCTTCATCTTTATATTTTAAAAGAATTTGAAAACGATATAAATTATTAGTTTTAAAAAGGGCGGCTGGTGAAGGACCAAGAATTAATACATCTTTTAAGTTTTTATGTAAAAAAGAAGAAACTTTATTAGCATTATTTAATGCTTCATTATAATCTTTACTTTTAATTTTAATTAAAGTTAAATAATAATATGGTGGATATTTCAAAGCTTTTCTTATTTTCATTTCTTCTTTAAAAAAATTAATATAATTATGATTAATAATATTTTTAATAGCATAATTATCTTTATTATAAGTTTGAATAATTACTTCTCCTAACTTATTTTTTCTTCCAGCTCGTCCACTTGCTTGTAATAATTGAGAAAATGTTCTTTCACTACTTCTAAAATCTGGAATATTTAAAGAAGTATCAGCATTAATAACACCTACTAAAGTTACTAAGGGAAAATCAAAGCCCTTGGTAATCATTTGAGTCCCCAGTAAAATATCATATTTATGATTAGCAAAATCATCAATAATATTTTTTATTGAATTCTTTTTCCTTGTTGTATCAATATCCATTCTAACAACTTTAGCACCTTTAAATTTATTTTTTATTTCTAATTCCAACTTTTCCGTACCAAGGCCTAAGTAAGAAAGAGATTTTTCACGACAATTAGGACATAACTCATCAATCTTTTTTGAATATTCACAATAGTGACATTTTAACAAATTACCATCTTTATGATATGTCAAAGTTATATCACAATTTGGACATTTATATGTATATCCACAATTTTGACAAGTTATAAAAGTAGAATATCCTCTTCTATTAAGCAATAATATTACTTGTTCATTTTTTTCTAGTTTTTCCTTAATTTTTGTTTGTAAAATATTACTAAAAATTATATTTTTCTTTTTGGCTTCTTCACTCATATCAACAATTTCAATCTTTGGTAAAATTGAAAATCCAACTCTATTTTTTAAAGTTAATAATTTATATACACCTTTATAAGCTCGAGAAGCAGATTCTAAAGAAGGAGTTGCAGATCCTAATAAAAGTGGAATATTATTATATTTACATCTAAATTTGGCAATATCTTTAGCATTATATCTTGGATTAGTATCTTGTTTATAATTTTCTGAATGTTCCTCATCTATAATAATAATTCCTAAATTTTTAAGGGGTGAAAAAACTGCACTTCTAGTCCCTACAACAACTTTAACCTCATCACGCAATATTTTTTGATATTCATTATATTTTTCACTACTGGAAAGTCCACTATGTAAAACTGCTACATTATTACCAAAAAAATTATAACATCTTTCTAATATTTGAGTGGTTAGACTAATTTCTGGAATAAGTAAAATAGCACTTTTATTATTTTTTATAACCTCATTTATCAATTTAAAGTAAATTTCAGTTTTGCCACTACCAGTTATGCCATGTAACAAAAATACATTAAAATTATTTAAACTTAGTTTAATTTCATTAAATACTTTTAATTGTTCATTAGTTAATAAAGTATTACTTTTTTTTACCTCATCTTTATTAATTCGATAAACTTCCTCTTTAACAACTGCAACTAAATTTTTTTTTATTAATGTAGTTAATGAACTAGATACTAATTTTTTATAACTTACTTTTTTTTCTTTTAATAATAAATTCAAAATATCAATTTGTTTTTTAAATTTAGTATTATTTATATAATTAATAATTTCATTTTCTGATTTTTTTAATATAATATATTTTTCGTATTTTGTATAATCGTGATTTTTATCGATTTTAAAAGTTGAAGGAAGCATAGTTTGAAAAGCTGTTACTAATGAACATAAAGTTTTATTTTTTAAATATATACCTAAATCTTGTAATTCTTTATTTAATACTAACTCTGGATTAATAATATCTATAATATTTTTTATATTATCTAAATTACAATTATCTTTAATTTTTAATACAAAACCATTTATAGTATTTTTTCCAAAAGGAACTTTTACTTTCATCCCAGTCTTTAAAGATTTTTTTAAAAAATCTGGTATTTTATAAGTAAAAGTTTTATCTAATTTTTTACTATTATATTCAATAATTACATCAGCAAACATATAAAATCCTTTCTAAAAATATTATAACACTTATCAGGTATTTAGTAAATTTGACATGAAAATTAATCATCTAATTCTAAAATAAAAATAAATCATAAAATTATGATTTATTTAAATGATAAAATTGTTCAACCTCATATTTAGAAAGTTTTCTATATTCTCCTGATTTTAAATTTTCTAAAGTTAAAAAACCATATTTTACTCTTTTTAATTTTAATACATCATATCCCAAACTTTTAAATATATTTTTAACTATATGGTTTCTACCTTCAAAAATAGTTATTTCTACCATTGATGTATTTTTAAGTTCATCTTTTTTTCTTATTTTTAATTTCTTTATATTTACTTTTTTATTATTTATTACTATACCTTTTTTTAATAAATAATAATCATCTATATTAAATATTTTGTTAAGTTTTGCAACATATGTTTTTTCTATCAAATTTTTAGGATGCATCAAAAGATTAGCAAAAGTTCCATCATTAGTTAATAATATTAAACCTGTAGTATCATAATCAAGTCTACCTATCGGATAAATTCTTTCATTAGTATTAATTAAATCAACAACCGTTTTTCTATTTTGCGGATCTTGTACTGAGGAAATTACATTACGAGGTTTATTTAATAAAAAATATAATTTTGGTCTAGCAAATAAATTTTTTCCATTCACATTTATGATATCATTTAAATTCACTCTTGTACCTATTTTATCAACTTTTATACCATTAACTTTCACTTTACCAAGTTGAATCAATTCTTCAGCCTTTCTTCTAGAACAATAACCTAAATTTGCAATTCTTTTTTGCAATTTTTCATCCATATTAATCACCAAATTAATTTTATCAAGAAAATAAAAGATAAACAATAACAAAGGAAAATATTATGCCAATTATGTCAGCAAATAATCCCGCTTTTAAAGCATATCGTATTTTTTTTATTCCCACACTTCCAAAATATAATGATAATATATATATAGTAGTATCTGTTGATCCTTGAATTGTTGATGCTAGTAGTGATGTAAAATTATCAGGATTAACTGCCAAAATATTATTTAACACAACTAGTGATCCATTTCCAGAAATAGGTCTTAAAAAAATTAATGGAAAAATAGATGATGAGATATTTAAGTTATTTAATAATGGCTCAATTGGTCTAAATATAAAGCTTAAAAAATTACTTTTAGTAAAAATATTAACAGCAAATACCATGCTTACTATGTATGGAAAAATATTAAATGTTGTAACAAGACCTTCTTTAGCTCCTTTTATAAAAGAATTATATATATCTATTTTTTTTAAAGAACCATAAACTATTATAAACAATACAATTACTGGTAATATAACTATCGATACTATTTTCATTTATTTCTCCTTCTTTTAAAATAATCATATAAAAGACCACCAATAGTTGCTATTGTTGTTGCAAGAAAAGCCGAAGGTATAATTATATAGGGATTATTACTTTTATGAAGTAATCTAAGGGATATAACAGTTGTAGGAATTAAAGTCACACCTGATGTATTTATAACTAAAAAAGTTATCATAGCATCACTTGCTACATCTTTTTTTTTATTTAATTCTTGAAGTGATTTCATAGCTTTTAAACCTAAAGGTGTAGCAGCTGATCCAAGTCCTAACATATTAACAGCAATATTAGATGCAATAAGCCCAAGAGATTTATGTCCTTTGGGAATTGTAGGAAATAAAAGTCTTAAGGGTTTAGAAATAAGTTTGGATATCTTATCTAATAATTTTGAATCATCAGCAATTTGCATAAGGCCCATCCAAATTACTAAAACTGGCATTATTTCCAGTATCATATTCAATGCTTTTTTAGAAGAATTAAATATTTCATTATTTATTACTTCAACATTTCCAGATATCATTCCATAAACAATACCAATAATTATTAAAATTGCAAAAATTATACTTATCATATTAAAATTATATTATTTATGTTTAGCAAATATTTCAACATTATCAATTTTAACATCATTTAAATAAATACTAATTAAACCAATTACACTATTTTCTTTAGGATTTTTATTTTTATTTATTTTTATATTAGTTTTAATTTTATCATTTTGCTTAATTAATATTTTATAATCTTTTTTTATATATAATTTATAATTTTTAGCATATTTTGATTTTACATTAAATTTATCTTTATCTAATATTTTTTTAACTATAGTATTATTAAAATTTTTTTCATATAAATTTTTATGAAAATTAAAATCATCAGCATAATTTAAAGTAACTATTATTAATTTTTTATTATCTTTTTTGGCCGATGTTACTAATGTACGACGAGCTTTTTTGGTAAATCCAGTTTTTCCTCCAGTAGTATATTTATAATCAAATAATAATCTATTTTTATTTTTCCATGTATATGATTTAAAATTTGTTTTTAAACTATAGTATTTTGTAGATACAATTTTTTGAAAAGTTTTATTTTTCATTGCATATTGCATTAATAAAGCCATATCATATGCTGTTGATGTATTCCCAAGTCCATTTTGTTCTTCTAATCCATGAGGATTATAAAAAAAAGTATTATCCATTCCAATTTTTTTTGCTTTTTTATTCATTAATTTAACAAAACTTTTTTCATCTTTTGCAACACCATTAGCAATAGCTAAAGAAGCATCATTTCCACTTCTTAACATTAAACCATAAATTAAATCTATTAATTTTATTTTTTCATTTATTTCAATGTAAATATTAGAACCATATGCTTTTAAAATTTTATCATTAACTTTAATAGTTTTTTGGATATTTGCATTTTCAATTGCAATAATTGCAGTCATAATTTTAGTAGTAGAGGCAATTAACATTTTTTCATTTTGATTATTTCCTTCTAGTACTCTTTTAGAATCACTATCCATAACAATATAACTAGAAGTAGCAAAAACTTTTAATGGAAGTGTAAAAAGAATTAAAAAAATAAAAATTTTTTTCATCAATCTTCACCTAGATAAATATATGAAAAAAAGTAGATAATCATGTTATCTACTTTGACATTTTAATTTAAATAATTATTAATTTTTTCTCTGAAAAAGAAATAATAAAAACATCGTCATCTCCACAAAATAGTATATTTTTTATTTTTTTTACAACTTCTTCTAACATAATTACTTCCTCTCATTTCTTAAAATTTATATTAACACATATATTAATTGATGTCAAAATATTTTTTATATAAATATTTATATAATTTTTTATTAAATTTAAAAAGGAATAATTGCAATTTTTTCTTAATGCTATATGTACTTAAAAATATATTTAAAATATTTCCTTTGTAAAGTTTTTTAGTTTCATTTAACAATTTATAATCATAATTATTAGATCTAATCATTATATTGTAAATTGACACATATTCATTTATTTTATAAACAATGAATTTATTATAATTTAAATAATTATTTTTAGAAATTTTGGAAATAATTTTTATTTTATCTTTTACATCTTTTAGTGTTATATTTTTAGTTAATGAATTATTATGAAAAATATGATGATAATATGATTTAGTAGTAAATACAATTTTTAAATTATTCTTAAGTAATCTATAAACTAAATCTAAGTCTTCACCAATTTTTAAATTATTAAATTTTAAATTATTTAAACTTTTTTTAGATATTAATTTATTCCATATTACAAATCCAATACCTATTTTATCACTAAATAGAAAGTTTAATGCTTCTTTAGAATTGTATAAAAAAATCTTATTCTTTTTTTGGTTATTAAAATTACATACAGAAATATCAGCGTTATATATTTTTATATTATTATATAAAGTTTCAATCATATTTTTATCTATATAATCATCACTATCAATAAAAATAATATAAGAGCCAGTTGCTTTTTCTAATCCAAAATTTCTTACTTTTGATATGTTTGTATGCTTATGGTTATATACTTTAATTCTTTTATCACATTTTTTATAATTATTTATTATTTCATAGGAATTATCTTTACTATCATCATCAATTAGTATTATTTCTAAATTTTTATATGTTTGGTTAATAATAGAATTTAAACATCTATTTAAATATTTTTCTGAATTATAAATAGGAACAATAACTGATATTTTTTTATTAGCAAAAAAATCTAAATATTTATTTTCTAATTTTTTAGCTTCCTTTTTAATATCATAATAATTATTAATTATATCAGATGATAAAATAACATTATAATCTAAAATTATTTTTTGTAACCACAAATTTTCATCTAAGTCTAAATAAGAAATTAAATTAGATAACTTTGTTTCTCTACTTATATTAGAAGATGCAATTGTTTTTAATCCAGATAATTGGGCTTCAATTAACACAAGAGGAAATCCTTCATAATATGAAGGAAGTAAAAACAAATCAAAAGCATTATAATAATCACTAACATCATTTTGACAATTCAAAAATATAACTTTATCTTCTATTTTATTTATTTTTGTAAGTCTTTTTATTTTATTTAATTTTGGTCCCTCACCTATTAGTATTAAAATACTATTACTTTTTACTTTTAATAATTTTTTAAAAACGTTAATTAAAAATACATGATTTTTTTGTTTTGTATATCTTCCTATGTTTCCTACTACAAAAGTATCGTCACTTATTTTTAATTTTTTTCGAATTTTAATTCTTTTATTTTTATTAAAAATAAATTTATTTATATCAATTGCATTATTTATTATTTCATAATTATCATTTCCAAATAAAAAATTTCCTGATGTTTTGGAACAAGCATAATAAACATTTGCATATTTAGTAGAATATTTTTTTAAAATATTATTTATTATATTTTTAATTATTAATTTTTTTGAGGAAGTTGAATGGGAATGAGCTATGCGAATATTAATATTACATTTCTTAGCAATTTTTAAGGGTAGAACACTTAAAGTATTAAGATGACTATGAGCAATATCATATTTATTTTTCCTAAAAATTTTTTCCATTGTTTTTTTATACTTTATATATTTATAAATTGGAGGAACTAAATAAATATTTCCTCCCCATTTTTTTATTAAATCATAAGGTATATTATTAGATTTTTCATTACATATAAAATCAAATGTTATTTTACTTTTACTAATATTTTTACAATAATTAAGTACTATTTTTTCAATTCCACCGTAATTCATTTTATTTAATATTTGAACTATTTTAATTTTATTTGCCATAAAAACAACCTCTTAAAATATTATATCAAAAAAAACAAAAGTAATAAAAACTTTTGCCAAATTATTATTTTTTAATATTATTAATAATCAAAATTATAATATTTTCTATTTTATGCATATTATGATTACTATAATTTACATTTAATTTTAATTTTGGAGATTTTAATATTTCATAATCAAAAGAAGATTTTTCAGTTAGTTTTTTTAACGAACCTAAATCTACAAAAGGTTTTATTTGAGTTAATAAAATATTAATAATACTCATAAATACATTTTTATCATAATTTAATATATTACTTACCAATTTATAACTTATTTCATCTTTACTAAATATTTTTTTTAATTGCTTAGAATCTAGTAAAATATCATAAATATTAACAAAAGTAGGTTCTATTTTATTATTAATAAAATTGATAACAATACCAGTTAATAAATTAGTTGCATTAATATTCCAAAATTGATCTATACTTTCATCATTAAAAACTATAATTTTATTAATTTCAGAAAGTAATTTAATAGCCTCATCATTATCATTTTTATAGATACTTTTTATATAATCATAAAAATTAAATGTGTCGCTATTTTTATCTTGCAAATCAAAATTTAAATTATATTTATTTACTTTCATATTTTTTTCTTAATGATTTAGAATTAAAATTTAAGGATTTCTCTTTTTCTTCTATAAGACTTTTTTTTAAACGTTTAATTATATTATATTGTTCAATTTCTCTTACAATTTTTCTTTTTTTCTCTTGCAATTTATTATCAAGTAAATCTATAGAATCATTATTTTTTAAAGTAATAATTTCTTGTAATGAAAAATCCATAGATATAAGTAATTTTATGAATTTTATTTCTTCTAAATTTTTATCAGAATAATAAACATAATCAGTAACATTATCATTTACTTCTGGAGTTAGTAAACAAATATTATTATAATATCTCAAAGTTCCAATAGTTAAATTAGTAATTTTTGAAAATTCCTCTAAATTGTATAATGACATAATATCACCTATTTTCTAAACCAAATCTTCCTTTCTATATTGAGTATAACACTTAAATTATTTAAAAAGCAAGTTCAATAAAATATTATAAAAAAAGAAATAAAAATTTTATTTTTTATTATCTTCTTTTTGATTTTGATTATCTATTTCAAAATGTTTTCTTATTTCCGTTTCTATATTTTTACTAATTTCTGGATTTTGACGTAAATATTCCTTAACATTTTCTCTACCTTGACCAATTTTTTCTCCTTTATAGGCATACCAAGCACCAGATTTTTCTAAAATATTTGCTGATGCACCTAAATCAACAATTTCACCTTCTTTAGAAATTCCTTTTCCATACATAATATCAACACTAGCTGTTTTAAAAGGAGGAGCTACTTTATTTTTTACAACTTTGATATTCGTCCTATTTCCAATAACTTGATCTCCAAGTTTAATTTGTTCGCCTCGTCTTATATCTAATCTAACTGATGAATAAAACTTTAATGCTCTTCCCCCTGGTGTTGTTTCAGGATTTCCAAATAAAACTCCTACTTTTTCTCTTAATTGATTAATAAATATACATGTAGTTTGTGTCTTATTTAAAGTTCCAGATAATTTTCTTAAAGCTTGCGACATTAGACGGGCTTGAAGTCCAACATGAGAATCTCCCATTTCTCCTTCAATTTCTGCTTGAGGAACAAGTGCTGCAACTGAATCAATAACGATAATATTTACCGCTTCACTTCTAACTAATGCTTCACAAATTTCTAAAGCTTGTTCTCCAGTATCAGGTTGTGATAATAATAATTCATCAATATTAACACCTAAGTTTTTACTATAAACAGGATCTAAAGCATGTTCAGCATCAATAAAAGCTGCTCTTCCTCCCATTTTTTGCACTTCAGCAATTGCATGTAAAGCAAAAGTTGTTTTCCCAGAAGATTCAGGACCATATATTTCAATTATTCTTCCCTTTGGATATCCACCAACACCCAAAGCAATATCTAAAGATAACGAACCACTAGAAGTTGTTTCTACATTGATATGTTCCTTTCCTCCCAATTTCATAATTGCCCCTTTTCCAAATTGTTTTTCAATTTCAGATAATACTTGAGCAAGTGCTTTATCTTTATCTTTTATATCTTTAGTCATTTTCTTTCTCCTTTATTTTTTACTTTTTTATTGTAACTTAAAAAAAAGTGTTTGTCAACACTTTTTCAAACATTTGTTTGTTAAATAATTTTACTACTAAAAAACAAATATATATATATTTAATAATAATTTTTACAATAACTTATAAACTAAATTCAATTATTTGTCTTTTAAAATAAAATCTTTATTAACAATAAAATACTGACATCCAGAAATTACTGATAAAATTGTAGCAATAATTAGTAAAATATCAGCTATTCTTATATTTATTAATTCAAAAGGTAAATTATTAAAAAATATTAAAGTTAAACCAATCATCATAGTCATAGTTTTAGCTTTACCTATAAAAGATGCAGCAACAACTTTACCATTTTTTCCAGCTACCATTTTAATAGAATCAACAATAGTATCTCTAGTTATAATAATTACTGGAATAATAACAGAAATTAACCCATTATATGCTAAAACTATCAATACTCCATTTACTAAAACTTTATCTGCAATTGCATCCATTACTTTTCCATAATCTGTAACTAAATTTTTACTTCTAGCTAATTTTCCATCAATAAAATCAGTCAAAGATGCAATTATAAAAACTATCCCTCCAATAATATATTTTAATGATATTGTAATTTTACCTCCTATTAAATATGTAGGAAAATCAATACCAATTTGATCAAATGGAAAAATTAAAAAAATTAAAAGTAAAATTGAAAGAATAATTCTTCCAGTTGTAATTTTATTTGGTAAATTCATTATTTATCTCCTTCTAAGTAAGTTACGTTGCTTGCAACATTACTATTATTAACAATAATCTGCTTAACTGACCATATAAATATTAAAAATAAAATTATTGAACAAATAACAGTAAAAATAATAACTTTTTTACTTTTTCTATTACTACTTTTTGTATATGGAGATGCAATACTGTTTTCAACATTTTCATTTTTTTCTTTTTCAGCAATTGCTTTTTCAATATCCTCAACTGGTATTCGTGATGTATATTCGAATAAATATTCATTAAATTCATTAATAATACTATCTTGAGGAATTCCCAAATACTTAGCATAATTTTTAATATATTCTTTTAAAATAAATACATCTTTAAAACATCCAATTTTTCCATCTTCAATATTTTTTAAAATTAATTCTTTTATATTCAAATCTTTTGATACTTCTTCCAAACTGACCCCGATTTTTTCACGCTCTAATCTCAGCGTGTCACCAATCTCGTTCAATTTATTTCACTCCTTTTAGTTAAAAAAATAATATCTTATAAGCCATGTTCTGTACCATTACTGGTGGCAAATATTTATCTACTAACTTAGTTAGTCCTTCGCGTTGTTTTATTCCAACTTGAAAGTTCCCCTACCAAATTTGGGTTTCTCGCTTGTGGGGTTTACCACGTTCCACTTCCCCCGTTTCCAGGATATTCGTCACTTTGGCACTTTTATATTTACTCTAACCATTTAAGGTTATTTCAAAGCCGTTATACCTAAAAGTATACTATTAGTTATTTTTTCCTAATACACAAACACTACTATCATTTCAGACAGTGCGAGCATGGACTTTCCTCTACTTAATAATATTAAGCAGCATTTGCCCAGATATTATTCATTTTTTCCATAAACAATTTTTTCTAATTGACTTAATCTTTTAAGAAGGTCTAAATTACTAACTGCATTAGAAGAATCATTTGTACTTTCTAAAATTTCTTTTAATTTTCTTATTTCAGTTTGTAATTTTAAATTTTCATCTCTTAATTCTTTAATAGTTTTATCTCTTAATTTTAAAATAGTATTATATTCCGTATAATCACGTATAACTAAATCTAAAAATTTATCAACTTCTTGAGGTCTATAACCTCGAGCATCTAATTTAAACTCTTTTTCCAAAATATCTTGAGGAGTTAAATAAATACGATCATTATACATAATACATCACCCTTCTTATATGAATTATTATAAAAAATTTAATGTTTTTTGTCAAGGTATCCTGTTTATATATTCCTCGATGGCTTTTTTTATGCCAATCCAAGGCAAAAGTGCACAATGTCTTCTATTTGATTGTTTATAAATTTCACTAAAAGCTATTGCTTCATCTAAACAAGAAAAATCATTTTCATTATGATTTACTAAATCGTTAAATTTATCGCAAATTATGTTTACTTCTTCTAAAGTTTTATTTACTAATAACTTAGTCATAATAGAAGTTGAGGCAGTTGATATGGCACATGCCTCACCATAAAATTTTAAATCTTCTATTTTATTATCTTTAAATTTTATATATAAATCTATGTTATCTATACATGATTCATTATTAGAATTTACTTTGATATATGAAGGATCTAAAACAATTTCTCTATTAACAGGATTAGTCGCATTTTCCAATATTATTTCTCTATTTAATTCTGAATTCATTATATCATCTCTTTTCGAATTTTATCTAAATCAGCAAGCAATTCAATTACATCGTCAATTTCTTTTTTTGTATTATAAAAATATAAACTTATTCTAACGCTATTTGTATCTCCAATAGCTTGTTTTAATATTTTAGCGCAATGATTTCCAGCGCGCACACAAACATTATATTTATTTAGATAATAAGCAACATCTTGAGAAAATACCCCTTTTATATTAAAAGCTATAATGCCACTATCACTATTATAATTTATAATATCAATATGGTTAAGTTTACTCATTTTTTCAATTAAATAATCTCTTAATTCTTTTTCATATTTATTAATATTTTCAAAACCAATGTTTAAAAGGTAATCAATTGCCTTTGAAAGGCCAATAATTCCAGCAATATTTTGAGTTCCAGCTTCTAATCTATATGGAAGTGATTTTAATTTAATCTCCATTGGACTATCAAAAGATTCATTCATACCTCCACCTAAATTAATTGGTTCTAAATGTTCTAATAGTTCTTTTTTACCATATAAAATTCCAAGCCCAGTTGGTCCACACATTTTGTGAGCTGCAAATACTAAAAAATCAACATCTAAATCTAATACATCAACTTTCATATGTGGTATACTTTGTGAAGCATCAACAATGACAAAAATATTTTTTTCATGAGCTATTTTGCATATTTCTTTTATTGGTCTAATATCTCCAATTACATTAGTAATATGGGCAAGAGAAATAACTTTGGTATTAGGTGTAATAGCTTTAATTACATTGTTAATTGTAACTTTATAATCTTTATCAAGTTCAATATTTCTAATTTGACATTTATTTAATGCACTTAACTTGAACCAAGGTAAAATATTAGAAGCATGTTCACTTTGAGTAATTAAAACTTCATCTTGACTATCCAATATATTTTTAAAAAAGCCATTGACAATATCATTTAAAGCTTCTGTTGCTCCCGATGTAAATATTATCTCCTCATTAAATCTCGCATTTATAAGTTTTTTTATCTTTTCTCTCGCATTGGAAACAGCTATATCTACTTTATAGGAAATATCATAATCTCCCCTGTGAGCATTAGCAGAATAATTTTCATAATAATCACTCATAGCATCTATTACGCATTGAGGTTTTAAAGTAGTAGCAGCATTATCAAAATAAATTAAATCTTGTTTTAACATAGGAAAATCTTTTCTAACATCAAGCATATATATCACCTCTATTCTTTTTCTAATAATTTTTTTATTTTATCTTTTATAAAATCATTGTTAAAATTTTTAAGAATAAATGAATTTCTAAGTAGTTTTTTTGATTCTTCTTCTTTAATTCCTTTTAAAGATAAATAAAATAATTCTGATTTAGGAATTGAAGATATAGTTGTAAAATGGTTTGCATCAACATCAAAACTATTAGCTATAATTGATGGAATAATTAAATTTTCTTCATCATTATTAGTAATTATATTAAAGTTTTCAACTAAATTATTCATATTCGTATTTTTAAAAATATCTACATATCCTAAAGCTTTTATTTTACCATTTAAAACATTAAATGATTTAATATCAATTGTATTTTTATTATTATTTCCTAAAATATTATTATAAACATAAATTTTATAATAATTTTTTAAATAAAAAGAATTATTAAATATTAATTTTGTATTATTATTAGAATTAATTTCTAAATTTAATTTACCTCCAACTTTATGTACATATCTATTATAAATTAAAGAACTATTATCATTCATTGTAATTTTTAAATTAATGTTTTTATATTTAGTTACTATTTCATTAATAATTACATTCCCTAATATATTTAAATTGATATTATCAGTATTTAATTGTATAATAACTTCTTCATTATCTAAAGATAAAAATTTATCTTTATCTATTACTATTTTATTCACTTTTTCATTCTCCACTTACTTTAAATGTCTCATTAAAACCTTCATTTTCTATTTTTTTAGCAAGATCTAATGAACCTGTCATAGATATTTTTTTATTTTTAATAACATGAACATAATTAGGTTTTAATGATGAAAGTAATTTCATTTGATGAGTTATAATTAAAATAGAAGGCTTATATTCATTATAATATTTTTTTAAAGATTTAATAATAATATTTAAACTATCAATATCAAGTCCCGAATCAATTTCATCTAAAATTATAAATTTAGGTTTAAGAAGCAACAAATGAAGAATTTCATTTTTCTTTCTTTCTCCTCCTGATGCCCCAACATTTACATCTCGAGATGCAAATGATAAATCTAAATTTATATTTTTTAATATTTCATTAATTTGTTCATTAAGTTTAAATATATTTGTTTTTTCGTTTCTTGAAGCTAAAGCGCTTCTTATAAGTTCAATATTATTTACTCCTTCAATTGCCATTGGATTTTGTGATACAAGAAAAATTCCCATTAAAGCAATATTTTCAGGATGCTCATTAGTAATATCTTTACCATCAAAAATAATTTTTCCAGTTTTGTAATATTCAGGATGATTTAAAATTGCATTACATATGGTAGATTTACCAGAGCCATTTATCCCAAGTAAAGCATGAATTTCTCCATCTTTAATAGTAAGATTAAAATTTTTTAATATACATTTATCAGAAACATTTACGCTTAAATTTTTTATTTCTAACATAACAAACACCCAAAAATATTGTACCAAACCATCCTAATAATGTCTAGAGTTCATAAAAAAAGTAGAAAAATTTTTCTTTATTATCTACTTTATTTAATCTTTACTTGCTTTTATTTTCAAAACTTCATTAACATTTACGATAGAATTTGCACTTAGGGAAGTTTCTATAACTTTACCACTTCCTGTAATATCACATTTAATATTTGCTAAATTGCAAAATACTCGAGCATCATTTAGCATCCAACCATTCATATCAGGCATTATTATGTTATTATAATTTGTTTTTAAAAAAACTTTATCATTAGCAACAACTGTAATATTTTTTTTCGGATACTGAGAAATTACTTTATCTCCATCACCAATAATTATCGGTATTAACATTTTATTATATAAGTCATCTCTTGAATCATTTACATTTTTTGAAATATAAGAATTTAATTTAATAATTTTATTTTTATCTAAAGCATTTTTTGTCTCAGTTATATTTTTATAATTAGCTATTTCTTCAACTACACTTTTAACACTATTACCCATATTAGAAACAGAACCATTTAATTGTTTTACAGAAATATATAAAATGTATTTAGGATCTTCATAAGGAAATATTCCTGCAAAAGATCTTATATAATTATTTTCTCCTTTCATATATCCACCATATTCATTTGGAATTTCAGCTGTACCAGTTTTGCCAATTAATGTTACATTATTAGTTTGATAAAATTTTGCTGATGTAAGTCCACTATAAACAACATCTTTCATTAAATTTTTTATTTTATCAGTTGTATCTTTAGATGCAACGGTTTTTATTTCTTTTCTTTTCCCTTTTTTAATAACTTTTCCATTTTCATCAACTATTTTCGAAATAATATATGGTTTTAACATTACTCCATCATTTGTTAACGCTGTCATAGCTTGTATATTTTGAATTGGAGTTGTAGTTATTCCTTGACCAAATGATGCTGTTGCTATTTCGATAGGATATCTAAAATTTATTTTGCCTGTATATTCATTGGGTAGTTCAATATTAGTCTTTTTACCAAAGCCTAATAAACTAAAATAATCATATAATTTTTGTTTACCAATTTTTTGAGATAATTTTGTTGCCGCAACATTAGAAGAATAAGCAAATCCAAGATCATATGAAATTGTTCCAAATCCCACTTCATTAAAATCAGAAATAACATTATCACCAATTTCTATTCTTCCGCTTTGAAGTGTTTCTTCCCCATTGTACAAATCATTTTCTAATGCAGCCATCCAAGTATAAGTTTTCATAGTAGAACCAGGTTCATAGGCATATTGAGTTAAAGGATTTAAATAACTTGTAACATTATTTAGAGTATTTAAATCAAAATTAGGATTAGAAGCAGTTCCTACAATTGCTCCAGTTTTAGCATCTGCAACTGTAAAAGTTGCCCAAGTATAACCTGCTTTATTTTTTAATTCTTCTAATTTATTTTCAAGTAACATTTGAATATTTGTATCAATAGTCAAATAAATATTTGAACCATTTTGTGGTTCTTCAGTTATTTCTGGAGTATTAGGTATTTGATATCCATAGGCATCTCTTTGATATTCAATATACCCATCTTTTCCTTGTAAAACATCATTAAATTCTTTTTCAATTCCTAATTCTCCCACTAATTTATCCTTAGAATTTTTTTTGGCATATCCAATAACATATGAAGCAAAAGATCCCATTTTGTAATATCTTTTACTACTTTTAATAAAATCAATTCCAGGTAAATTTAATTTTTCAATTTCTTCTTTTTTTAATTCAGTAATATTTCTACCACCAGGGCCAAGTTCAACTTGATAAAGTTTTTTATTTAATAACTTTAAAATTTGTTCTTCACTCATATTTAATATTGGAGATAACAATTGAGCAGTTTTTTCTTTATCAACAACATGTTTAGGTTTATTATTATCTTTAGTTCGAGAAGATGATAAATAGGCAATTACTGTATATGAATTAATATCTTGTGCTAAAACTTCTCCATTTATATCATAAATAGAGCCTCTATTAGCTAATAATGTAGATTTATAAGTATCTCTAGATGCAGCAAATTTTTTTAAATTTATATTTCCAGATTTATTTGTATAAGCTACATAAAAAATTTTACCAATTATCAAAGCAAATAAAAAAAGAACAATAATTACAATAATATTATAAACTCTAACCGAATTGTTCCTTTTTTTCATTTTTTCACCTACTATTAATTTTCTTCTATTACCTTTATATTGTTATTATTATAAGATAATCCTAAATTTTTTGCAAGACCTTGAATTTTATCAAGTGAAGCTAATTCATCTATTTTCATATTTAAACTTTCATTAGCATTTTTTTGATTTGTTATTTTAGTTTCTAGTCTTTTTAAAGTTATATTAGTTTTCGTTAATGTAGCTTTAGAAAATACAATCATAATTGGTGATAAAATTAATAATAATATCAAAAAGAAATATATAATTTTCTCCCCTTTTAAATATCTTACTTTTTTTTGTGTCTTTTTCATATTATATCCTTTCTATTATTCTTAATTTAGCACTTTTAGATCTACTATTTTCATTCATCTCACAAGCACTAGGTATAATTGGTTTCTTATTTATTTTTTTTATTTTGGGCTTATATTCCTCAGGAATTTCTGGTAATCCTTTAACCATTTCATTTATCTCACTATATTTTTTAAAAATATTTTTTACTATTCTATCTTCTAAAGAATGAAAAGTAATAACTGAAATTCTACCATTTTTATTTAAAAGATCAATTGCATCTGGTAAAACTTTTTCAAGAACTTTTAATTCTGAATTAACTTCAATTCTAATTGCTTGAAATATTCTTCTTTCGGGATGTGTTTCATTAAAATACTTAAAACTAACACTTTTTTTTATTATTTCAACAAGATTTTTTGTTGTTTTAATTGGTCTATTATTAACAATATATAAAGCAATAAATTTACTTTTTTTTTCTTCACCGTATTTATAAAAAATATTAGTTAATTTTTCAATTTCATAATTATTTACTACATCATAAGCAGTTAATGAATTATTCAAATCCATTCTCATATCTAATTTTGAATCTTTTTGAAAACTAAATCCTCTTTCTTTGTTATCTATTTGGGGAGATGAAACACCAAGATCAAATAATATACCATCAACTTTTTTTATTTTTAACTTTTCTAATTCATTTTTCATATTTACAAAATTAGAATAAATAATTTGAAAATTATTACTAATTTTAGAAAGTTTTTTTTTAGAAAACTCAATTGCTTCCTCATCTTGATCAAAACAAATTAATTTTCCATCTTTACTTAATTTTTTTAATATTTCACTTGAATGTCCTGCATAACCAAGTGTTGCATCAATATAAATTCCATCTTTTTTTATATTTAATCCTTCTATTGCTTCATTTAGTAATACACTTTTATGCATCATTTTCACTTCCAAATAAATTTTCTGCTAAATCTTCAAAATCATTCATGTTCTCATCAACAAATTTTTCGTATAAATCTTTATCCCAAATTTCAAGTCGTTCATTAACTCCTAAAATTATTACATCTTTATTTAAAGAAGCATAATCCATATGGGGTTTTAAAATTAAAACTCTTCCTTGACGATCAAATTCACACTCAGTGGCACTAGATATAAATAATCTTGTAAATATTCTAGAATTCTTTTTAGTGAAAGAAATATTATTAAATTTGCTTATTAATTTTTGCCATTCTTCCATTGGATAAATAAATAAACATTTTTCAAGCCCTTTTGTAATAACAAATTTTTCACCCAATTTTATTCTTAATTTAGCTGGAATTATTAGTCTATTTTTTTCATCAATAGAATGATGATATTCACCCATAAACATAATTAATTCACCACTTTCTCCCACTTTGCTCCACTTACAATATAATATTACTTCAAAATAGGTATAAAGTCAATAAAATATCTGTAAAAAAATATAAATTTTACACAAAAAAAAAGTTATTTCTAACTTTTTATTTTTTGAAAACTATTGATAACAATTTATAATCATTATTAATTATTTTATACTTTATTTTTAAAGATGCATATTTATTATTATATTCTAATATATCAGGAGAATATAAATTTTTTAAATCATCATAGTTAACTGTATTATCTTTGTTTAATGAAGTTAAAAAATCAATATTTAAAGTATATATATTACTTTTTTCATTTAATTCCAAACTTTTTGTTTTTAAAATAAATTCTGAATTATTAAAATTTTCAACATAACTTCCATAAATATTATTATTTTTAATAATTATTCCATTATATATATTTCCAGATAACAATTTTTGATCATTAAGTTTGCTAGATAATATTTTTTCATAATATAATTTAAACTCATCATAATTTATATAAACTTTGCCTTGTCTATCTTGGTCCAAATCATCTTTATTCCAAACTATTTTATCATAATATGAAGTATCTTTTAAAATATTTTGCCATGCAATTTCAAATTTATTTTTTTCTTCATTTAATAAATTTGTATCATAATCGATATTTAAACTTTCAAAATTTAATATTATTCTCAAAGGATTTTGTATATTATTTATAAGTTTTTGATTTATATCTTTTTTATCTTGAATGCTTAAATTAATATTTTTTATATCTTCTTTTTGAATATTGGCATTGTATTTTGTAGTTCCTACTTTTAAAAATTTTTTATAAAATTTATTACCAGCAAATATCAATAATAAAATAATTATCATGAGCAGAGTAATTGTCGCAATTTTATTAGATTTTGATATTTGCATAAAAATACCTTCTTTCTATTTTTATTATATCAAAAATTCTATTAATTAATTAATTTAAGCAAAATTTAATTAAATTTTTACATTTATTTAACACTAAAAAAAATAATCATTAAATGATTATTTTTCCTCTGATTTAATTTCGTCTTTTTTATCTTTTTTAGATACTTTTTTTGATTCAACCTCTTTATTTTCTTTTTCAAGTTTTAAAATGTCTTCATTTTTATAATAACCACATTTTGCACAAACTCTATGAGGTTTAATTGAAGCTCCACATTTTGGACATAAAGATATAGTTGGAGCACTCTTTTTTAAATGAGTACGACGCATTCTTTTTTTTGTTTTACTTGTTCTTCTAAATGGAACTGCCATATTAATTCTCCTTTCCGTCTTTAAATAGCTCTTTTAAAGGAGCCATTCTATCATCATTTTTTCTTTTATGATCTGTTAATTCCCATCCGTCTCCTGATAATTCTATTTTTTCATTTTCATCTTTAACAATTCGTATAGGAATTTCCAATACAATATTTTCCCATAAAAGTGATTGTAAATCAAGAATATTTTCATAATTTTTTAAAAATTGCGTAATTTCATTTTTATTTTCATCTATTTCAAATGAAAAATTATAAGAAATATTTTCCAAAGTTCTACTGTCTGGTAAAATCATTTCCCCTTGTACTTCTAAATATATATTATATTCATCAGTTATATAACCATTTACTTCAAGATTATTAATTTTTTTTATTTCTGTTTCATTATATAAAGATAAATCTATATCATAAGTGCCATTAATATCTATTCTTTTTTTATTTAGTTTTAATTTACTAATATCTATGTTCATAATTCACCTTCCCTTACATTTTACAATAAATTTTTATAAATTAAAATAAAAATTTAATTTAATTTATAAACATAAGGTTAAAAATAGAAAGTAGTTTTATTACTTTCTATTTTGTTTATATCTTTCTTTTGGATCTAATATTTTTTTTCTTAATCTTATAGCATCAGGAGTTATTTCAACATATTCATCGCTTTCAATAAATTCTAATGCTTCTTCTAAAGTAAAAGTACGAGGTCTTGTAAGTGTTATTGCCTCATCTGCTCCAGAAGATCTTGTATTAGTAAGATTTTTATTTTTGCAACCATTAACATCTAAGTCATTTTCTCTATTATGTATTCCAATAATCATTCCAACATAAACATCAGTAGAAGGTTCAACAAGCATTTCTCCGCGATCACTTAAATTAAATAATGAATATCCATAAGTTGTACCATCTACCATAGATACAAGCACTCCATTTTTTCTTCCACTTATTGTTCCTGCATAAGGCTTGTAAGAATCAAAGCTTCTTAACATTATACCTTCCCCTTTTGTATTTGTTATAAAAGTATTTCTATAACCAATTAAACCTCTTGTTGGAGATAAAAATTCTAATTTAGTATATCCATCATCAGTATTAGTTACAGATTGTAGTTGAGATTTTCTATCATTTAAATCACTAATTATTGTTCCAGAAAATTCCTCTGGAGTGTTTATTATTACTTTTTCAAAAGGTTCACATTTAACGCCATTTATTTCTTTCATTATAACCTCAGGTTTTGAAACATTTAATTCATATCCTTCTCTTCGCATATTTTCAAGTAATATAGATAAATGAAGTTCTCCTCTACCTGAAACTTTAAATCCATCATTTGTAGGTAATTCTTCAACTTCTAAACCAACATTTGTCCAAAGTTCTCTTTCGAGTCTTTCTTTTATATGGCGAGAAGTCAAAAATTTAGACTTTTTACATTTTCCAGCAAAAGGAGATGAATTAACCATAAAATTCATTGATAATGTTGGTTTTTCGATTTCTATTTTAGGTAAAGGATCAAAAGTTCCATTTTCACAAATAGTATCACCAATAGATATATCATTACATCCTGCAACTGTTACAATATCACCAAAATATGCTTCATTTACTTCTATTCTTTTTATTCCTTGTTCAACAAATAATTTAGAAATTTTAAAAGTAGTTTTTTCTCCATTATTTTTGATTAATGAAACTGTTTCTCCCGATTTTATTTTACCCTTATTAATTCTACCTATTCCTAATCTTCCAATATAATCATCATAATCTAAATTAGATATTTGCAATTGTAAATTATCATCTATATTTCCCTTAAAAGGTGGAACTTCATTTATGATAGTATCTAATAATGGAGAAATGTCTTTTCCCTCTACATTTAAGTCATTTGTACAAGTTCCATTTTTAGCTGTTCCATAAATAATTTTAAAATCTAATTGTTCATCATTAGCTCCAAGTTCCATAAATAAATCAAAACACATATCTACAACTTGTTCAGGACGAGCATCTTTTTTGTCTATTTTATTAATAAATAAAATTGGCTTTAAATTATTTTTTAACGCCTCTTTTAAAACATATCTTGTTTGTGGCATTGGTCCTTCAGCAGAGTCAACAAGTAATACTACACTATCAACTGTTTTAATTATACGTTGTATTTCAGAAGAAAAATCTGCATGTCCAGGCGTATCTACAATATTAATTTTGTAATCTTTATATTCAATTGCACAATTTTTAGCAGTTATTGTTATACCTCTTTCTCTTTCCAATGTATTTGAATCCATAATACAATCGACAACTTGCTCATTATCTCTAAAAACTCCATTTTGTTTAAGTAAAGCATCAACTAATGTTGATTTTCCTGCATCAACATGAGCAACAACTGCAATATTAATTATTTTTTTCATATAATTACCTCTATTTCTTCGCACTTAAAAAGGATACTACAAAAGTATCCTTTTTTCAAGTTTTTTATAAAATTCGATCATTTTTTTCATAACTTGAAGAAATTTTTAATGCAAATTCATTACCTTTTATATTAAATTTCAAAATAGAGTCAGGATTAATACAAGATAAAACATCTTCTACATATTTATAATTTGCATATCCTTCAACACGATATGACAACCATCCATAATCATTTTCATTAATAACCTGTTCTATTGTTTTTAAATTGTCATTTGCATATCTAGAAACAAGATTAATAATTGCATTTGGTCCATAATTATATGCCTGTAATGCCATAATAACATTACCATTAAATTGTTGTAATAAATCTGCCATAATCATAGTACCACATTGAATATTTCCTCTATCATCTTTTATCTTATCTAAAGTTATTTCACAAAAATCATTTTGTAAAGTTTTAACATTATATGCTTTTTTTATTTCCCCTAAATTTACATTTTGAATTTGACATAAACCAATAGATCCATTATCATTAAACTCATTACTAGATAAGCCCATACTTTCTTTAGTTATTATAGCAGCCATTAATTGGGGATCAACCCCATAATCTTCAGAATATTCTCTTATTATATCCCCATATTTTTTTAAAATAGATTGATATAAATTATTATTTTCTTCATTTGGCAAAATAGCTATTGATTGAAAATTATCATTTTTAGAATCATAATTATCATTAGAAATATCATTATTATTAGATTTTTCTTGTTCTTTCAATAAATTTTCATAAGCTTTTAAAATTTCTTTATTTTCATTTTTATATTGTTCTTCACTTAAATTTTTGTATTTTTCTAAATCTTCTTGGGCAACATTTTGATTTTTATAATATCCTTCATATTCTACATTTTTAGATATTATATGTCCTACTCCAAGAATAGTGGCAGCAGCTACTCCAATTGCTACAAATTTTATACTATCATTTGAATTTTTAGCTTTAACATCTTTTGGTTTTTTATTATTAAAAGCATTTCTAATTCTTTTACTTTCCTCATCATTAATAAATTCTTTTTTAGGGATATATTTTTCATTTATATATCCATTTACTAAATCTTTTATTTCAAAATAATTTAATATTTTAGGAGTAGGTTCTATACAAATTTCTAAATTGTCAGAATCATAGTCTAATATTATTTGCGCTTTATTATCTTTACCAGTTGAAATTATATTTAAATATCTTGAAATATCATCAAAAGATAAATCTGCTGGAAAAGGATTTGTATTATTATTAGATAAAAAATCAGAATCTTTTTTTATTATATATAAAGGAAATTTAATATTTTCAATTTGAAAAAATAATTTATCCAATATATTTTTACACATAAATTCCTGTGGATTATTTACAATTTTTTTTCCTTCTTTTTCATTAAAAAAATATCTTATTTCAATATTACCATTTTCTCTTTCATAGATATGAATATACTTTTTTTCCATATTTACTCTCCTTTAAAAGCAACTTCAATTTTTTCGTTTAACTTTTTATTAATATAGTCAAGTTCACTAGAAGTAACATTTTCAAGTTTTAAATTATTTTCATTATCAAAAAAATATTTTCCAGCTAATATTTCATCATCAATTTTATAAACTAAATAAGCACTATTTGTTTTTTTATTTGTAATAGTACAAATTATTTCACAATTTTTAACTTGATTATCTTTTGTGACAATTTGAAATTTATTATCAGTCATTTCTCATACCTTCTTTGCCTTATTATATCATATTATCACTTATTATTTAAAAAAAATCTTGTAAAATGTCTAATTTATGTAAAAAGATAAGGATTGTTTTTAAGAATAAATTTTGCTATACTTTTTATGGTGATTAATAATGATTTATTTAGATTATTCAGCAACAACTCCCGTACTTCATGATGTCCTTGATTCCTATATTAAAACGAGTAAAAATTTTATTGGCAATGTAAATTCTATTCATCTTCTTGGCACTAAATCTAAAGATTTAATGATAAATGCCAAAAGACAAATAGGAGAACTATTAAATGTTAATGATAAAAATATTATATTCACCTCAGGTGCAACGGAAGCCAATAATATAGCTTTAATATCATCTTTAAAAGCATTAAATAAAAAAGGAGAAATAATTGTATCAAAGTTAGAACATCCAAGTATATACGAAATATGTAAATATTTAGAAAAAATAGGAAATAAAATTATATTTGTTGAAAATACCAGCGAAGGAGTAATTGATTTTGAAGATTTAAAAAATAAAGTAAATGAAAATACTTTACTTGTTTCAATTTGTTGTGTTAATTCAGAAATAGGTATTAGACAACCCTTAAAAACAATTAGACAAATAATAAAAAAAGAAAATAAAAATGTAATATTTCATAGTGATTTTACTCAAGCACTTGGCAAAGTTCCAGTTAATTTTAATGATGTTGATTTAGCTACTGCCACAGCTCATAAAATTTATGGACCAAAAGGTATTGGTCTACTTTATAAGAATGAAAATATAAAACTCGCCCCATATATTTATGGAACTGACAAGTTTAATAATTTTATACCAGGTACTCCACCCTTACCATTAATTGTGTCTTTTTCTAAAGCTTTAAGACTTGCATTAAAAGATTTAACTAAAAAAGAAGAATATGTAAAAAAATTAAATTTAAAAATAATTGATCATATAAAAAATTTCGATAATATAAAAATAAATCAAACAAAATATTCTATACCCCACATTTTAAATATAACATTAGAATCAATAAAATCTGAAACTTTTGTCCATGCTTTAGAAGAAAAAGATATATATTTATCGACAACTACTGCATGTTCAAAAGGAAATGAAAGTACATCAGTTTTAGCTTTATACAAGGATAAAAAAAGAGCTTCATCAACCATTAGAATATCTTTATCTTATTTAACAACCAATGAAGAAATAAAAAAATTCTTAATTTGTTTTGATGATATTTATGAAAAATTAAATAATTTAAAAAATATATAAAATCATGTTTTAAAAAAAACATGATTTTTATTTATATTCAATATCTTTATTAATTATTGATTTTATTATTTTATCGATAAATTCATCAGTATTTAAAGTAATCGTTTCTGTTTTTCCAAATATTCTATAACTTATATTTTTACTTTCTTTTTCTTTATCTCCTAAAATTATAGTATATGGTATTTTTCTAGTTTGACTTTCACGTATCTTATAGCTTAGTTTTTCATTTCTATCATCTAATTCCACTCTGATATTTTTTTCTTTAAGTAAATTGTAAATATCATTAGCATATTCTAAATGATAAGTATTATTAACAGGAATAATATTAACTTGTACAGGCGTTACCCATAGAGGAAAAATTCCCTTAGTTTCTTCAATTAAAAACGCTGTAAATCTATCAAATGTTCCAAATATTGCTCGATGCAAAACAACAGGAATTTCTTTTTCCCCATTTTTGTCTATATAAGATAGATCAAACTTTCTTGGAAGTAAAAAATCTAACTGACAAGTTGATAATGTAATTTCTGGACCAATAGCTGGTTTTACTTCTACATCAAGTTTTGGACCATAAAAAGCTGCTTCGCCAATAGCTTCAAAATAATCTACTTTTAAATTATTTAAAACCTCTCTTAATTTTGATTCAGCAACATCCCACATTTTATCATCATCAAAGTATTTTTCTTTGTCTTTAGGATCTCTTAAAGACAATCTAAATTTGTAATTTGTTATACCAAAATCTTTGTAAACATCTAAAATTAAATTTACAACATTTTCAAACTCTTTACCAATTTGTTCTGGTGTAACAAAAAGATGAGCATCATTTTGACACATACATCTAACTCTTTCTAATCCTTTAACAGCTCCTGATGCTTCATATCTAAAATCAGTAGCAAATTCCCCTATTCTTATTGGTAATTCTCTATAAGAATGTAACTTATTTTTAAATATTAACATATGGTGAGGACAATTCATTGGTCTTAAAACAAATTCTTCATCATCAACTTTCATTACTGGAAACATATTTTCTTTATAATGATCCCAATGGCCAGAAGTTTTATAAAGATTAGTTGTGCCAATACATGGGGTATAAACATGTTTATAACCCATTTTTTGTTCTTTTTCATAAATATAATTTTCTAATTGTTTACGAATAAATGCTCCATTTGGTAACCATAAAGGCATTCCAGAGCCAACAAGTTCATGAGACATAAAAAGTTCTTGATCTTTACCAATTTTTCGATGATCTCTTTGTTTTCTATCTTCTAATTCTTCTAAATATTTTTGTAAATCTTCTTCATTTTCAAAACATACACCATATATTCTTTGTAACATTTTATTTTTGGCATCATTTTTCCAATAAGCCCCACTAAATTTAAGCAGTTTGAAATGTTTTAATAGTTTCACTGATTCTACATGAGGTCCTCGACATAAATCAGTAAAATCACCTTGAGTATAACAAGAAATAACCTGTTCATTTTCATCCATTCTTGATATTAAATCTAATTTATATTCATCATCTTTAAACATTTCTAAAGCTTCTTTTTTAGAAAGTTCATGACGTACTATTCTTTTGCCATCTTTAGCAATTTTTTTCATTTCTTTTTCTATTTTATTAAGATCTTCATCTTTTATTACTTTATCGCCTAAATCAATATCATAATAAAATCCATCTTCTATAACTGGCCCAACCCAAAATTTAGCTTGAGGATATAAATGTTTTACAGCTTGAGCAAGTAAATGAGCACAAGAATGATTTAAAGTATTTAACTTTTCACTTTCTTTTATATTAATCATAATATTCTCCTTTTTATTATTTATGAACTTTTCTATATTGTAACTCTTTTTTAATATTTCTTAATGTATTATCAAATTTTCCACTAATTCTTCTTTGATCCTTAGTTAATTTCTCTCGCAAATTAATTAATTCATAATAATTTAATTCACGTATTTTTTCAGGACTTAAATCAATAAATTCATCAACTTCTTTTAAAATATCATCAAAAGAAGAAGTTGATTCATCTTCATAATATATATTATTTAATAAAGATCTTTCAATTTTATAATATAATACATTTTTTCTTGAGTCTATTACGGGAATTATTTTACCACAAGCTAAATTTTCATAAAAATTTTCATCGTCCATAGATGCAACTTCTAAACCATCATAATGATTAATGACATCTTTATGAAGCATATATCTTGTTTTATTTCCACTAATACCATAAAATTGTTTTAAAAATTTCATCAATGTAATATTTTTTTCTTTTTTGTTTTTTTTCATTATTGTTACTCCTTAAAAAATAAAACACTCCTAATATAGGAGTGTTAATTAACACGGTACCATCCTATGGTTTAACTTAATTTATATAACGGTTTTAACCGGAGGATAATTAATCCTCAAATCATAGGTAGTAATTAATATCTTAATTTATTAGTTTTCACCAACCACTAACTCTCTTTAAAATCAACAATATTAATCATGTCCTAATCAACTTTTTATATACTTATTTTAACACTTTAATTTTTTTTGTCAATTAATTAATTTCTTCTATTATAGCTAATCATTTCCATGTCAACAGTAAGTTGTTTTATTCTTTCAATAATTCTTCGAGCTTTAACAATATCACTTTTATAATTAGTTGAAGATAAATGTTCTTCTAATTCTTCAATATTTAAATTAGATGTAATAAACGTTGATAATTTATTATCCATTCTATATTGTAAAATGTTACCAAGTATCTCATCTCTTCCCCAAATAGTTAAACTTTCAGCCCCTAAATCATCAATGACTAATACATCAGCATTAATAATTTCGTTAAAAACATCATTAAAAGTATTATCTTCCATTGCTTTTTTTAAATTAACAAGCATAGTTTGAAAATACATCATAAAAACATCAACATCTTTTTTCTTTAACTCATTAATCATACACGCTATTAAATATGATTTGCCACAACCAAAATTACCATGTAAATATAATCCTTTTTGATACTCCTTATTATAATTATCTAAAAAATTTTTTAAATATTTAATAACTTTAGTTCTCTTTTTATCAGAGATATCTACAAATTTAAATGAAGCATTTAATATTTCTATTGGTAAATGATTTCTTTTCTTATCTTCAACTTTTTTTATTTTTTCTTTTTCTTTTTTATAATTACATGCTCTGTATTCAAAAATTAATTTATCATCAACTACACGAGGAAAATATATATATCCTGAAACAGAATTTTTACAGGAAGATAATGACTTACAAATACGACAATTATTAAGTTCACAAGTTGTTTTTTCTAATTTAGATGTATAATTAACAGCTACTTTATCAGGAATATTTAATTTATTTAAAAGATTAGTAAAATTTTTATCTTTTTTAGATAAAGATAGTTCACTTATCAAACTAGCTTTAATTTTTTTTTCTTGAATATTAAATAAATTTCTGTATTTCTCCATTTTATCACCTATAATCTTTTAATAATTCTTCCATTTCTTTTATTTCTTCTAAAGTTGCCTCTTCTTTTTCAATTTCACTATCAAACCAAACTGGTTTTTTAGTAACATTCTTTTTAGTATTAAGTTTTTTGTTTATTTTTTTATGTTCTTTTTCAGCAACTTCCATGGCATCAGCAGCTGTTTCTAAACCTAATCTTTTCCACTGACCAGCAATTGTTTCGACATAAGATGTTGATAATTTATTATTATTAATTTTTAAAACATAGTCAATTAAAACATTAACTACCGCAGGTTTAAGATCAAGATCAATAACTAAAGTCTCTAAAAGTTTCTTATCTCTATTAGTTGGTATAGCCCCCTTATATTTATTTTTTAAAAAATCATAAGGAGAAGTATTTTCAAAAACATATAAAATTTTACCTCTTTTACTTTCGTCACCTTCTGGATTTTTTAAATACTCTGGTTGTTTTCGATAAATTAATGTAGGTAATGATGATGAATTATTAAATTGATAATAATTACGTGCACTTTTTCTTAAATTTTCTTTATTAATCATTCCATGTTCGTTTAAAACACTTCGAATAAGTTCACTCATTTTTAATGAGTCTAAATTGTAAACAAATGCTAAATTATTAATAAGCTCTTTCGTTTTTTTATTAAATGTTTTATCATTTATTATACCCTTTGGTAAAGAAGAAATAATTAAATCAAAATCTAAACCATTCTTAATATTTATTTTTGATAAATTTTTTTCTTTAATATCTTTATTTTCAAAATTAATATTATTACTTGATTTAAAAGTAGTATCTAAAGTTTTACTTATATCATTATATTCTTTTAAATTTAAATTTATATTTGTGTATATTTTTTTTAAATTTTCATATTCATTTTTACCTATATTATTATATAAAACAACATTTAATATTGGATGATTAAAAAATTCATAACTGCTTAAGGGAGAATAAAGTTCATAAACATATGAATTTATATCACCTTTTTTAAAATAAGTTTTAATAAGCCCAACTGATTCTAAAATTTCCCGAGCTACTTTTATATCGTTTAAATTCATTTTCAAAATAGTCATTAAATGATGATGAGTAAAATCTTTGGAAATTATTTCTAACTTATCTAAATCACGCCATAAAGTAAGATAAAGACTAACTGCAGCATGACCAATTATTGGTTGATATAAGCTGATTAAATTATCTTTATCAACTTTAGTAAGAACTGTTTTATTATAAACAGAATAAATATCTGCTGGCAAAAGGGTTATATTTCTCATGTTACCACATCCTCATTACTAATATTTATTATAAAGTAAATAAGATTTTAAAACAAGAAAAAAAGCACTAAAGTGCTAATTTTACTCATTTTCATTTGGAACAACTATATCAGTTGAAACAGTTTTTAAATTTCCCTCTTCATCATTCTCATTATCAAAAATTTCTCTATTTTCTTTTTCATCAATAATATTTTCATTTTGAGCTAAAGAATTAATAGTAGCTATTTCATTGATATTACTTGGCATAGATATTTCTTTTTTAACTTCTTTTTTTATAGTAAACGTATAGGCTTTTTTTATTGTAAATTCATTACTTTCACCCTTATTATATGTAATAGAAACAATAATTGTAAATATATTAGATTCGTCATTAATTTCTACATTATAAGTATTATTGTCAGTTCTATCAATTTCTTCTTCACCTTTTAATAATTGAACATTCAAATTTTCATTATCAATATTATTTGGTGTTACAGTAATTGATACTTCATTACTTTTTACTGTATATATTCCATTTTCGTCTTGTATTTCTTCATCATCATCTTTAATATTTAACTTTATGCTAGTATCAACTTTTTCAATATTTATAATTATTTTTTGTTCATCTATTTTAATTTTTATTTGGTTTTCTTCATCTTTTTTTACAGTTACATATCCTTCTCCTGAATTATTTTCATCAACTGTATATTCATCCTCAGATATTTTTCGATCATTAATATAAGTTTCTTCTAAATTTTTTGAATAAAAAGATAAACTAAGTTCTTCACTTTGATCAATAACTAAATTGTATTCTCCCTTTTTTTCGTCAACACTTAAATTATAACTATCTGAATCATTATTAATTTTTAATTCTTTTAATTTACAATCAATTTCAATTTCTTCTTCTTTTTTAGCTAATCGACCTTTATCATCAATTGCTGTATATGTAATTTTAATTTTATCAATACCTAATTTTTTATAACTATCAGGTATTTCATCACAATCTCCAAGACTTAATACAGTTCCATTAATTAAATATGCATCAATAGAAATATTAACTTCTAAATTATTATTTAGATAATCTGTTGCAGTTACACCTTCTTTAAAATCATTTAAATTTATCTCATTTATATTTTTAAGAACACCTGCATATTCTAAAAATTTTTTTTGTAATTCAGCTCCATATGTTATTACTGGTTCTGAAATTTCTTCTTGGTTCTCAATTACTACTGGACTTTCTTCAGTTACGGCAACAGTTTGAACTATTTCTGGTTTTGTATATGATATTTCATCAGTTGTTTCTTTTTCTTTAACAACTTCTTTAGTTGTTGGTTCCTTTTTATCTTTTAATTTTTCCTCTTTATCTCTTGTAAAATACCAAGTAACAATAATTCCAATGGCAATTAATAAAACAATTGCTAATATGATAAATATTGTTCTTTCTTCTTTTTCTGTCTGATTATCCTTTGACATTTTTTTACCCTCCTATAAATTATAAATAATTGTAGTATTTATTATCTACAATCCTTATAAATAAATTATAACACTAATTTTATACTAATCAAGATTTAGTGTAAATAATTTGTCAAAAAATGGATTTTTTTCAACATGCTTCATCACAAGTAGAATTTAAAATTTCCAATATATTATTTTTATAAATATCATATAATTCTTTTCTCTGTTCTTTATTTAAAATTATATATGGATCACTTTGGCTATCAACTGTTGACGTATGAATATTTATAACCTCTCCATTTTTTATAAACATTACTGTTGGAGCATAGATTCTTTTAATATTTTCATCATTTAAGCCACTATAAGTATCTAATTTATCTTTTAATCTCTCAACTAACAAATTATATTCTTTTTTACCTTTTTTCACAGTAATAATTTCATTATTTTCCTTTTTTAATTCATTTCGATCATTTTTTATATTAAGGTAATATATTTTATTTAATCCTGTTGAAGAAGCAGCTTGTATTAAAATAGGAACTGCATTTCTACACCAAGGACAGCTTTCAAAGCCAAAATATATTAAAGCATTTTCTTTATTATCTAATATTTTATTAATTTCTTTATAAGTTGTATATTTAACAATATTGTCATCATTAATTAAAACTTCAGGATATTCTTTTCCATTACTACTTTTTTTAGAATTTAAATTTTCATATTCCTTTTTAAATTTTAATGAATCACTTATTTCTGTTTTATTTTTAGTTTCTTTATTTTTATTTATAAAAGAAAATATAATTAAAAATATAATAGCAATTATAACTAACGCCATAAATATTAAATTTAAATAATTAGCAAAATTTTTTATATTAAATTTTTTATTATTATCTTTTATTTTTTTTCTTTCTTTACTCATATACTACTTTCCTCCTTATTATAAAATAAATCACTAGTATTTTCCATTTCTTTTGGCAAAGCAATATCCATATATTTTAATATTGTAGGAGCAACATTACAAAGTGTTCCATCAATTAATTTTACTTTTTTATCAGTTATAATAAATGGTACTTTAGAACTAGAATGTGTTGTTATTTTAATATTTTTATCATTTAACATATAGTCGGCATTCCCATGATCAGCAAGTAAAAAAACTTTATAAAAATTATTTTTAGCTGCTTCTAAAATTTGACCTAAACATTCATCTACTGTTTCAACGGCTTTAATAGTTGCTTGCATATTGCCAGTATGCCCAACCATATCACAATTGGCAAAATTAACTAAAATAAAATCATAATCTTTATCTAAACATTCTAAAACTTTATCTTTTACTTCATATGCACTCATTTCTGGTTTTAAATCATAAGTTGCCACTTTGGGAGATGGAATTAAATATTTATCACATCCAACTAAGTTTAAATCTTTTTGTAAATCAAAGAAAAAAGTAACATGAGCATATTTTTCAGTTTCAGCAATTCTTGCTTGAGTTAAACCTAATTTTGATAAATATACCCCTAAAGGATTTTCACCTAAATTTTCATTTATAAGAAAATTAGTTTTGATAGTTTTAGATACTTCATAAAATGTTAAAACATAATTTTTCATATTTTTTCTTATAAAATTTGGAAAATCTTCATTTACTAAAGGCATTAATATTTGTTTGGTACGATCATTTCGATAATTTAACCAAAATATACAATCTCTATCTTCTATAATACCACTATTATCTAATAATAAAGGTGGTAAAAATTCATCAGTAATATTTTTTTCATAACAATCTTTAATGGTTTTATCAATATCCAATGTCTTAATTCCTTTTCCATAAGTTATTAAATCATAATAAAGTTTTGTTCTATCCCACTTATTATCTCTATCCATTGCATAATATCTTCCACAAATTGTAGAAATTTTACCAATTCCATGTTTTTCAATAGCATTATTAATATATTTTATAAAAACCAAAGATGATTTACTATAAGTATCTCTACCATCAGTTATTAAATGAAGATATACTTTTTTTATATTAATTTTTTTCAACTTAGATAATATTCTTTCAAAAAATTTAATATCATTATGAACTCCCCCATTAGATGCTAAACCAATTAAATGAATATTAGAATCATTTGTTTTAGCATAATTAATCATTTCTTTAAAAGAATTATTTTCAAATATTTCATCAGTATTTAAATAATTTGTTACTTCTAATAATCTTTGTGTTAATTTATATCCTGCTCCAATAGTTGAATGTCCAACTTCACTATTTCCAAATTGACCATTTGGCAAACCAACTGATTCACCACTAGCATCTAAAAGGCAATGAGGATAAGTACTATATAATTTATCAAAATTAGGTGTCTTTGCATTTTTTATAGCATTACCATGTACTTCTTCTCTCATCCCAAATCCATCCAAAATTATAGTTAATACTTTTTTCATTACTATCACCATAAAAAGTATAACAAAAAAAATAAATTATGAAAAGAAATTGTTTTAATATAATATTTTTTATATTATATATTTTATTTTTTTAGTATTGTAATATATTGTTTCAATTAAAAAAATAGATGAAATTAATCATCTATTTTTATCAAATCCACGTATTGATTATCAGAACTTATTAATGTTAAATTAGTTTTTGTATTATAATCTAAAATACCCTCATATTTTTCTGAGCTGCCAAATGTAGATTTATTTTGATATTCCCCATTTATTTTACAAATTCTGGGATATAATGTTATAGTATAATAAATTTTCCCATTTTCAGTATATTTATAATTATTATCTTCATAATATCCATAGGAAGCTGAAAAAGTGCCTGTACAATAATTATCATTATGATTTGAAGTATTATAAAGTTTATATTCTCTATCATCTAAATCAAATTCATAATTTCCTCCTGAACTTTTATGATACCATTCCCCATCAATATATTTTTTAGCATTAAAAATATAATTATTATTTTTTGTACTGTAAGATGATGAATAACTTGAACTAAAATTATTATAAGAATGATTTATATTATTGTTTGAATCAACAAAAATAAATATAAAAATTAAAATAATAATAATTAGTAATAAAATTAAAACAGCAATACAAATACTAATTATTGATAAAACTGGTCCATAGCATTTTTCTCCAGTTTCTTTTTTATATTTATGTCCAACAACAATACTAATTATTGCCATTGGTAAATTTAAAATACTAACAAAAAATGCCGAAATTAAGGAAACAATACCTAAAACATTTGACAATTCTTTATTATTTTTTGATTTATTATCATTTTTTGTTTTTTCTACTTTAGAATTTTCTTTATTACAATCTGGACATTTCCCATTTTTATTAAGTTTTTTACCACAATTTGAACAATACATTTTTAAACCTCTTTTCTTTAATATAATAATATCATAAAAATTTTAAAAAATACAATATTTTACATTATAATTTTTTATTTTTATATTTACAAATATTAACAAAAGGACAATTTACACAATTAGGATTTTGACTTTTACATAAATATCTTCCAAAAAATATTAATTGATGATGTAATTTATTCCATTTTTCTTTAGGGAATTTTCTCATTAATTTTTTTTCAACAGTTAATACATCATCATTTTCTTTAGCAATATTTAATCTCTTTGAGACTCTTTGTACATGAGTATCAACAGCAATAGTTGGAACATTAAAAAGTTCTCCTAAAACAACATTAGCTGTCTTTCTTCCCACTCCTTTTAAATTTTCTAAATATTTTCTGTCATTAGGTACTTTCCCATTATAATCTTTAACTAAAAAATTAGCTATTTCTTTTAAATATTGGCTTTTTTTAGTATATGAACCCAAACTATAAATATATTTAGCAATTTCACTTGAATCTAATTTAGCAATATCAAATATATTATATTTTTTAAATAACTTTTTGGTAACTTCGTTAACTCTTTTATCTGTACATTGAGCAGATAAAACAACAGCCATTAATAATTCGTAATCTTTATTATAATTTAATTCACATTTAGCATTTGGAAAAAGCTGTTCTAAATTTTTTAAAATCTCATCACTCTTCATCATTTAACCAATCATAATCAAATAAATCATCATATTTTTTTTCATCTTTTTTTTCTAAATGATTATTTACATCTTTCATAGTTTTAAATCCTTTTTTATTCCATTCATAAATAATTTTATCAATATATCTGAAATTACTAACACCATTATAAACAGCTTCTTTTAAAGCTCCAATTATTAATTCTTCCGAAGTATTAGTAGAAAGCCATCCATTAATTATTTCATATTCCATAGGTGATAAAGTTCTACCTAATTCATTTTCAAATGTTTCAAATATATTATTTTCTTTAATAACTTCATTTTTTTCTTCTATAATTTCTAATATATTTTTATAAAATTCATCTAAAGAAATTATTTCTGTTAATTTATTGTTTTCATCCTTAATACTTTTAATACTAATTAAATTTTTAGTTATTAAACTATTAAAATTATTAAGTACCTCATCAGAAGTTAAATTTAATTCTTCCGTAATTTTTTCAATATTAAAAGCTGGATTGGCATTATTGTTAAAATAGATTAATAATAAACATTCATCAATATTTAATTTTAATTTTTTTAAAGCTTTTATAAAAGATGTAGATAAGACATATTGTTTTTCTTTAATTAGATATTTAAATGAATCCATTTTATTTCCTCCAATAATCAATAATATATTTTTTTAAAATTTGTTTTTCATTTAATATTTTACCATATAATACATTGTAAACTAAATCTTTTTGAATTTCTTTTATTATATTTGATGGTTTAATATTTAATATTTTTATTATTTCATCAGTTGTAATATTTAATTCACTAATATTTTTTATAGGTAAGTTTTTATACATTTTACTAATTTCTTCTTTATCAAATTTTAAAATACAACCCGCTACTAAAGAAAGATATAACCCATGTTCATATAAAATCATATTATCTATTTTTTTATATTGTAATATTTTTTTTATACAGTTAATATTGTATGCACTTTGTTTAGAAAATTTATAATTATTGCTAAATTTTATTTGTGCCCATATACCATATAAATCATCAACATACACTACATTTTTATAATCAATTTCAATAATTTTTAAAATATCAAGTTTTTTCATAATCTCTAAGCCTTTTTTTAAATTTTTTGAGGCAAAAATTAAATTAAGTTCTTTCATTATTAATTCATAAGGTAAATTTTTCAATAATTTTTTATATTTTTTAATATATTTTATAATAGTATTATCCAGGTTAAAATCTAAAGTTGTAGCAAAACGAATAGCTCTTAACATTCTTAATGGATCTTCCTTAAATTTCACATTAGGACTTAAAACAGTTTTAATTACTTTATTTTTAATATCAGTAAGGCCATTTAGTTTGTCATAAATCTTACCATTTTTATCCATACAAATTGTATTAATAGTAAAATCTCTTCTTAGTAAATCTTCTTTTAAATCTTTAATATATTCAATTTTGTCTGGTCTTCTTTTATCACTACTGTAATATTCTTTTCTATAAGTATTTATATCAAAATTATATTTATTAGTTAATATTTTAACACTACCATATTCATCATCATTAATTTTGGCATCAGCAAATATTTTTATAATATCTTTAGGAAGAGCATCAGTAATAATATCAACATCATTAGTTTTAATATTTAAAAAACCATCTCTTACATATCCTCCAACTATATATGATTCAAAACCATTTTCATTTAGTGTATTTAAAATATTATATATTTTTTGATTCATTTTTTTCACCAATATAATTATATCATTAATTAAAAAAAATTTTTCAATTTTTTATTAGTTAAATTGAAAAATTTAATAACTTTTTTTTACCTTACTATATCCAGAATCATGTTTATAATTTTCTGTTTTTTCTTTTATTTCTTTAATATTTTTTATTCTTTCTGAAGAATAAAAAACTAATGATTTGATAAAATGATTATTTTTAGAACATTGAATAAAATATTTATAAACATCAATATATTTTTCATTTTTTTCTATTATTGTATCACCAGCATAAACTAAATTAGTTTCATACCCTTCTTCTTGAAGTTTTGTAATTTGATGAATTAAAGCAGTTTCTTCATCATTATTATTAATTTTTATATTAGCATAGTCACAAATACTTTCAATATGATTATTAAATAAACATTCTTCATCTTTATTCTTATCATCATCTTCTTTTTTTATAAAATTTCCCATAGCAAATATTCCCATAATTGCAACATAAGAAGCAATTAATAAACCAGAAATAATTTTATCTTTTTTTGTTTCTTTCATAAAACCTCCTAATTATATAAAAACTGCTTAATTTAAGCAGTTTCATTACTATCATCTAAAAATTGTTCTTCAAGCATTTCAGATGGTTCATCCTCCATAAACTCGTTTTCAAGTACCATATCTATATTATTATATTCTTTAGCACCAGTACCAGCAGGAATAAGTTTTCCAATAATAACATTTTCTTTTAAACCTCTTAATAAATCCACTTTACCCTTTATTGCAGCATCAGTTAATACTCTTGTAGTTTCTTGGAATGATGCAGCAGATAAGAATGAATCAGTTTCTAATGAGCTTTTAGTAATACCAAGCATTACTGGCTTTCCTGTTGCTGGAACTTTTCCGCTTAATATAGCTGGTTTATTTCCTTCAGCAAATTCTTTCATTGATACAGTCAATCCAGAAACAAATTCAGTATCTCCTTCATTAACAATTTTCATTTTGTTTATCATTCTTCTAGCAATTATTTCAATATGTTTATCAGAAATATCTACACCTTGTGAACGATAAACATTTTGAATTTCTTTTAAAATATATTCTTGAACAGTAATTGGATCAGTAACAGCTAGTAATTCTTTTGGAGCAATTGCACCTTCAGTTAATTTATCACCAGCACTTACTTTATCACCTTTTTCAACTCTAATCTTAGCTCCATAATTACTTATGTGTTCACGAGCTTCAACATCATTTTCAATAATAATTTTAAACTTGCCATTTTTTTCTTCTATTAAAGATACTGTTCCACTAATTTCTGCAATTGTTGATTTACCTTTTGGAGTACGAGCTTCAAACAATTCTTCAACTCTTGGAAGACCTTGAGTAATATCATCTCCACCAGCAACACCACCAGAGTGGAATGTACGCATTGTAAGTTGAGTACCTGGTTCACCAATAGATTGAGCAGCCATTATACCAACAGCTTCTCCAGTTTCTACTAGATTTCCTGTTGCCAAATTTCTACCATAACATTTTTGACATACTCCATTATCTGTTTTACAAGTTAAAACTGATCTAATTCTAACACTTTTGATTCCTAATTTTAAAATCTTATTTACTGCACTTTCATTTATCATTTCATCTTTTTCAACTATGACATTTTGATTAGTTGGATCAATAATTGTAGAAGCAGCATATCTTCCTAATATACGATCAGCAAGTGGTTCAATTATAGCTCCAGATTTATCATCAACAAAATCATATACTTCTATTCCATTAATTGAGCCACAATCTTCTTCTTTAACAATTATATCTTGAACTACATCAACTAGTCTTCTTGTTAAATATCCTGAATCTGCTGTACGTAATGCAGTATCCGCACTACCTTTTCTAGATCCATGAGATGATAAGAAGAATTCATTGGCAGTAAGTCCTTCCAAGAAATTAGAAATGATTGGAATTTCTACTGGTTCACCACTTGGTTTAGCCATAAGACCACGCATACCAGCAAGTTGAGTAAAGTTAGAAGCAGATCCACGTGCTCCAGAATTCATCATCATAAATATTGGATTATGATCGTCTTCTTCAGCAGTTTTTGCAAGTTCATCTTGAACTTGATCTTTAGCTTTAGTCCATAAATCAATTACTTTATTAAATCTTTCTTCATCTGTAATTAAACCTCTTCTAAATTGTTTATTTACAGTATCAACAAGTTTTTGTGTTTCATTAACAATTTTTTCTTTATTTTTTGATTCAACAACATCACTTATAGAAAAAGTTATACCTGCAATTGTTGAATATTTAAAACCTAAATCTTTTAATTTATCAAGCATAAGTGATGTTTCAGTAGTTTTATATCTTTTAAATATTTGCGCAATTATTTGACTTAATATTTTTTTACCAAATGGCTTTACTAAAGGCATTTCTTTAACACATTTTCTTATATCAGAACCCATTTCTATAAAATATTTAGATGGAGTAATTCCTTCTATATTTTCTTTAGTTGGTTCATTAATAAATGGAAAAGAATCAGGTAATATTTCATTAAATATTAATTTACCAGCCGTAGTAACTAAATATTTATCATATTGTTCTTCAGTAAATAATTTATGTCTAAATGATTTAACTGGAATAACTATTTTTGTATGAAGAGTAATTTCTTTTCTTTCATAAGCCATTAATGCTTCATTAGAATTTTTATATACTTTTCCTTCATTTTCTAAGCCTTTTTCTTCAATTGTTAAATAATAATTACCTAATACCATATCTTGAGAAGGTGTAACAATTGGTTTTCCATCTTTAGGATTTAAAATGTTATTAGCACCTAACATTAATATTCTAGCTTCAGCTTTAGCCTCTTCGGATAAAGGAACGTGTACAGCCATTTGATCTCCATCAAAATCAGCATTAAATGCTGCACAAACTAGAGGATGAAGTCTAATAGCTTTTCCTCCAATTAAAACAGGTTCAAAAGCTTGAATACCAAGTCTATGTAAAGTTGGAGCACGGTTTAACATTACAGGATGTTCAGTAATAACATCTTCTACAATATCCCATACACATTCATCTTTATTTTCAATTAATTTTTTAGCTCCTTTTATATTATGTGCAAGTTCACGTTCTACAAGTCCATGTATTACATGTGGTTTAAATAGCTCTAAAGCCATATCCTTAGGAATACCACATTGATACATTTTTAATGTTGGGCCAACTACAATTACAGAACGACCTGAATAATCAACACGCTTTCCAAGTAAATTTTGACGGAAACGTCCTTGTTTACCTTTTAACATTGAAGATAAAGATTTTAATGGTCTATTTCCAGCTGCAGTTACACTTCTTCCTCTTCTTCCATTGTCAAATAAAGAATCAACAGCTTCTTGAAGCATACGTTTTTCATTTTGAACAATAATTGTAGGCGCTCCAAGTTCAAGTAATTTTTTTAAACGATTATTTCTATTAATAATTCTTCTATATAAATCATTTAAATCAGAAGCTGCAAATCTACCACCATCAAGTTGAATCATGGGACGAAGTTCAGGTGGAATAACTGGTAAAACATCAAGAACCATCCATTCTGGCTTATTATTAGATTCATAAAAAGATACTAAACAATCAAGTCTTTTTACTAGACGAATTCTTTTTTGTCCAGTAAGGCCATCTAATTCTTTTCTTAATTTTTCAATTTCTTCTTCTAAATTTACATCTTTTAATAATTCTTTTATTGCCTCAGCACCCATACCTACACGGAAAGTATTACCATATTTTTCATAATATTGCATATACTCTCTAGAAGATAGAGTTTGCTTTTTTTCAAGTGGAGCTTTTCCAGGATCTATTACTACATATGAAACAAAATATAGTACTTCCTCTAAATCTCTAGGAGACATATCTAGAACTAATCCCATTTTAGAAGGAACACCTTTGAAAAACCAAATATGTGAGCAAGGAGAGGCAAGTTCAATGTGTCCCATACGTTCACGACGAACTTTAGATTTAGTAACCTCTACTCCACATCTATCACAAATAACATTCTTATATCTTAATCTTTTGTATTTACCACAAGAACATTCATAATCTTTTGTAGGACCAAAAATTTTTTCACAAAACAAACCGTCTCTTTCTGGTTTTAATGTTCTATAATTAATTGTTTCTGGTTTTTTAACTTCCCCATAAGACCATGATCTAATAATATCAGGAGATGCAATTCCTATTTTTATACCTTTAAATTTATTAACTTCTATCATTTTATTATTCCCCCTCTTCTAACATATCTAAATCTTCATCATCGGGAAATTCTAAATCATCTAAATCTAATTCTTTTTCTTCTTCTTTATCTTCTAAATCTTCTTCAACAGAAGTATCATTTAATTCTTCACTTAAAGAGATTTTATCAATTTCTTCAATTGTTATTGAATCATCTTTTTCTTCTGTTTCTTCTAATTCTTTAAGTTCGAGTAATTTATCGTCAGTATCTAAAAATTGAATATTCAAACCAAGTGCTTGGAACTCTTTTATAAGTACTCTAAAACTTTCTGGAATTCCTGCTTGATCTACAACGTTGCCCTTTACTAAAGACTCATAAACTTTAACACGACCAACTACATCATCAGATTTAATAGTTAATATTTCTTGAAGAATATGAGCAGCACCATAAGCATATAAAGCCCATACTTCCATTTCTCCAAATCTTTGTCCACCAAATTGTGCTTTTCCACCTAGTGGTTGTTGAGTTACTAATGAATAAGGTCCAGTACTTCTAGCATGTAATTTATCATCAACCATATGATGCAATTTCATCATATACATTACACCAACAGCAATTCTATTTTCAAAAGGCTCTCCTGTACGACCATCATACAAAATTTGTTTTCCATCTTCATCCATTCCAGCTTCTAGCATCATTTCTTTAATATCAGATTTAGTAGCACTATCAAATACTGGAGTAGCTATTTTACAGCCTAACTTTTTAGCAGCCATTCCTAAATGCAATTCCAAAATTTGGCCGATATTCATACGAGATGGAACACCTTGAGGATTTAATAAAACATCTACTGGAGTACCATCAGCCATAAATGGCATATCTTCCTCTGGTAAAATTAATGAAATAACTCCTTTATTACCATATCTTCCAGCCATTTTATCTCCAACTTGAATTTTACGTTTTTGAATAATATATACACGAATAACTTTTGAACATCCAGCAGGTAACTCATCACTATTTTCCTTTGTATAAATTTTTACATCGTGAACTATACCAGCTGCACCATGTTCAACACGTAAAGATGTATCTCTAACTTCTCTTGTTTTTTCTCCAAAAATAGCATGTAATAATTTCTCTTCAGAAGTAAGTTCTTGTACTCCTTTTGGTGTAACTTTACCAACTAAAATATCTCCTTCTTTTACTTCTGTACCAATTCTTACTATACCATTTGCATCTAAATTTCTTCTTGAGTCCTCAGAAACATTAGGAATATCTCTTGTAATTTCTTCAGGGCCAAGTTTAGTATCACGACAATCAATATCGTAATGTTCAATATGTAATGATGTATAAACATCATCTTTAACTAATTTTTCATTAAGTACAACAGCATCTTCATAATTATAACCATTAAAAGTCATAAATGCTACTGTCATATTTTTTCCAAGAGCAAGTTCTCCTTTATCACATGATGGTCCATCAGCAATTACTTCACCTCTTGTTACTTTATCACCTTTTTTAACTAATGGCTTATGATTAAAGCATGAAGCAGCATTACTTCGTTCAAAATTAGCAAGATAATATGTATCTTTACCCTTAGTATTTTTAACAATTATTTTTTTTGAATCAGCATATTCTACAATCCCATCAGCTTTGCATATAACTGTTGAACCAGAATCTCTTGCGGCAATATATTCAATACCAGTTCCAACTATTGGACTTTCTGCTTGAAGTAATGGAACAGCTTGACGTTGCATATTTGCTCCCATCAATGCACGAGTAGCATCATTATGTTCTAGAAATGGCACTAAAGATGTTGTTATAGAAACTATTTGATTTGGAGCAACATCCATATAATTAATTAATTCTCTTTTAGCAATAACGTTTTCAGTATTTAAACGACAAATTATTTCATCATCAATTATTTTATTATCTTTATCTAATTTAGTAGTAGCCTGAGCTATATAAAAATCAGTTTCTTCATCAGCAGTTAAATATTCAACATCATTAGTTGCAACGCCATTTATAACTTTTCGATATGGAGTCATTATAAAACCATATTCATTTACTTTTGCATACGATGCAAGAGATGTAATTAAACCAATATTTTGTCCTTCTGGAGATTCTATTGGACACAATCTACCATAATGCGATCCATTTACATCTCTTACTTCCATTCCCGCTCTATCACGAGAAAGACCACCTGGGCCTAAAGAAGATAAACGTCTTTTATCAGTAAGTTCAGCAATAGGATTTATTTGGTCCATGAATTTTGATAATTGAGAAGAACCAAAAAATTCTTTTAAACATGCTGTTACTGGTCTTATATTAATAAGAGTTTTAGGAGTTACTGAATCTAACTCTTGAGTTGACATTTTTTCTCGAATAACTCTTTCCATACGAGTTATACCAATTCTAAATTGGTTTTGAACTAGTTCTCCAACTTGTCTTACTCTACGATTGGCAAGATTATCTATTTCATCAATATTACCAATGTTATCAAGTAAATTTAAATAATATGAAATAGAGGCATAAATATCAGATATTGTTAATCTTTTAACATCTATACTTTGATCATTACCAATTATTTTAATTATTTTTTCTGAATCATTTGGATCATAAACTTTAATTTCTTGAATTTTATTATATTGATCAAGTTCTTCATTAATAATTGTTTCATGTAACCCAAAACCATTTTTAAATAAAGGTTTTATTTCTTCAAGAAGCAATTTAGTAATTACAGTTCCTTTTTCAACAACAATTTTTTTACCATCTTTAATATCTTCAGCTATTTTGCATCCAACAAGTCTATCGATTACATTTAATTTTTTATTAAATTTATAACGACCTACTTTAGCTAAATCATATCTAAATTTATCAAAAAATCTTGTAATCAAATGATTTTTAGTACTATCTAATGTAGCTGGTTCGCCTGGTCTTAATTTTTCATAAATTTCTATTAAAGCTTCATCAGTATTTTTAGTAGAATCTTTTTCAATAGAATTTTTTAAATATTGATTTTCTCCAAAAACTTCCATTATTTCTTCATCAGATGATAATCCAAGAGCACGAAGTAAAGTAGTAACTGGAACTTTTCTAGTTCTATCAATTCTTACATATATAACATCTCTGGCATCTAGTTCATATTCAAGCCAAGTTCCCTTATTTGGAATAACTTCACCAGAAATTACTGGACGACCATTTTTATCTATTTCTCTTTTAAAATAAATTGATGGACTTCTGACTAATTGAGATTGAATTACTCTTTCTACCCCATTAATAATAAATGTCCCAGCTTCAGTCATTAAAGGCATATCACCTAAAAAAACTTCTTGTTCTTTTACTTCACCAGTTTCATGCAAAAAAAGACGAGCTTGAACTTTTAATGGAGCAGCATAGCTTACCATTCTTTCTTTGGCCTCTTTTATTGAATATCTTGGTTCATCAAAATAATAATCACCAAAATCTAAAGTGATTTTACCTGTAAAATTTTCTATAGGAAGAATTTCTTCAAATACTTCTTTAATTCCTTCAGTTAAAAATTTTTCAAACGATTTTTTTTGTACTTCAAGAAGATCAGTAAGTGCAAGTACACTTTCAGTTTTAGAGAAACTTCTTCTTTCTCCGTGGTCACCAAATTTTTCTATTTTATATGCCACTAATTTCACCCCAATATCTAGATATTTTTTAGTATTACGTATTCATAAAGAATACGTCACCAAGATATAAGTTTATACTAATATAACAAAAAAGTCAATGCATTTTATATAAAAAAATTGAAAAAGTTAATTTTCATATGAAATTCCGTTTTTAATAAAAAAGCGGAAATAAGTCTGATTAGAGTATAATAAGTTAAA